>JBBQSR010000532.1:0-2942 GCA_038234855.1 Ktedonobacterales bacterium
CCGCGCGGTCGGCGGGCACGCGCGGCGCGACATCGCGGATGATCGCCTGGGCATTTGCGATGTTTTTCAGCAGATTCGCCACCACCATTTCGACCGTCACGGGCGTCTAGGTCGCGTGCCACGAGTCGTAGTCCGTCACACAGGCGAGCGTGGCATAGCAGAGTTCGGCCTCGCGGGCGAGCTTGGCCTCGGGCAGCGCGGTCATGCCGATGATGTCCATCCCCCACTGGCGGTAGGCGCGCGACTCGGCTTTCGTAGAAAAAAGCGGCCCCTCCATGCAGACATACGTGCCGCCGCGATGCACCCGCGCCGTCCCCTGCGCCGCCGCCACGTCGCCCACCAACCCGCTCAGCACCGGGCAAAACGGATCGGCGAAGGCGGCATGCACCACGACATCCGCGTCGAAAAAGGTGTTGGCGCGGCTCTTCGTCCGGTCGAAGATCTGGTCGGGGATGACGAGGTCGAGCGGGGCGATATCTTCGCGCAAGCTGCCGACCGCGCTCACCGACAGCACGAATTCGACGCCCAGCGACTTCAGCGCCCAGACGTTCGCCCGCGCGGGGATGTCGCTGGGGCCGATGCGGTGCCCCCGCCCATGGCGCGGCAGGAACGCGATCCGCTGCCCCCCGAGCGTCCCCAGCATGATGTCGTCGCTCGGCGCGCCAAAGGGCGTCTCGACGCGCACCGCTTCCGTCTCGGTCATCTCAGCCATCGCGTACAGCCCACTGCCCCCGATGACCCCTATGCGCGCCGTCGGATTCGTCATAGCATCTGCTCCTCGGATGAGATCGGGCACCCCACCAGCGTATTCAGCCGGAAGCCCTGCCACGCGGGGTGCTGGTGAAAGAAGTAATCAGCGGTCATCAGCAGGATACCACGGTCGCGCGCATAGGCCACGCTCGACAGCAGCGGGGCGGGCTGCGGCAGCGCGACCAGCGCGTAGGGGCCGGAATCGACCGGGGCGACCCGCGCGCCCCACGAGGCGATACTCGGCAGCCACGCGGCCAGGTTGGCGCGTTGGCTCGCCACCAGATCGCGCCGCCACGCGCGCATCGGCCCCACGCGACGGTCGCGCAGCTCGCCCAGCCAGCGTTCCCACGCGGCGATGTAGGCTAGCGCCACGGCCTCGCTGTTGGCGGGGACGGAGCCGAGCAGCGCATCCCCCGCGCGCTCGACCGCCACGATGCAGCCCGTTGAAGCGACCAGCACGCTCATCTTCATGCCATTCAGCAAAAAGATCTTGCTAGGCGAGCGCAGGATGATGGTCTGCGGTGGATAGTCGAAAGGATACCAGGGTGCGTCGTCCGTCCAGTGCAGCCCCAGCCGCGTTTCGTCCAGCAGCACCGGCACGCTGGCGGGCAGCGCGGCGAAAAGCGCGCGCAACTGCGCCGCGCCATATTCCACCCCCACCGAGTACGCCGGATTCGTCAAGAGCAATGCGCTACAAGGTCGCCGCGCGGCAGTCGCTAAGCGGGCAACATCCAGCGCGCCCGTCACGAAGTCGGCGGCGGGCACCAGCGCGACCACCAAGCCGAGGTGCTGGCACGCGGCGACGGCGGCGTAATAGACCGGGGCGGCGATGACGACCCGCCGCACCCCCCGTTCGCGCAGCGCCGTCAGCGCCAGCAACAACCCCTGCGAGCTATTCTGCAAGATGGCGACCTGGTCCGCCCCGATGGCCGCGCCCGCCACGCGCATCCCCTGGCTCAGGCATGCCGCCGCCCGCGCCCGCGCCTCGCCAAAGTCGCGGCCATAAGTATAGCCGTGCGGTTGCGCGCGGATGGCCCCCAGGCGGCGCGCCAGGGCCACTGGCGGGGCCACGCCAAGGGTATCGACCTCCCATCCGCTCAGGGGCAACCCACGCCGCCCCGTCGCGCGCTCAAAGGCATGCAGTGCCGCCACCACGGGCGCGAAATCGTGCCGTTCGTGGCGACAGTCCCCCACCGTTTCATCCGCATCGTTCGCCGTCGCTGGTGTTGTGATCACGTCGGTCATCCCACCTGCACCTTCATCTTTTCCCAGCCCGTCGCGCCCGCTGGCACCACCCCGCGTTGCTTCTGAATCTGCAAGGCCCCGGTGCCGTCCGTCGCGCGCACCATCAGCGTATAGGTACCCTTGGCGGGGGGTTGCCACGCCCATTGCCAATAGACCCAGGTCTGGTCCGAGAGCGGCGGCGTCAGCGTCGCGGGCTGCCAGGTCGCCCCGGCATCCGCGCTGACCTCGACCATCTTGACGCCGCGAATGCCCGCGTAGGCGATACCCAGCACCGAGACGGGGCCGAGCGGCACCTTCCCCCCCGGCAGGTCGAAGCGGCTGGTCGTCGCCAGTTGCGCGTCACTCCACCCCTGGCTCTGATAGAAACCCTTGAAGGGTTGGTCAACGATGTCGATGCGCGTCAGCCACTTCGCACTCTGCTCGCCATAGCGGCCAGGGACGATGACGCGCAGGGGAAAGCCGTGGCGCGCGGGCAGGTTTTGCCCATTCATCTGCCAGGCCAGCAGTGTGCGCGCCGCCAAGAGATCCGCCAGCGGCAAGCTCGTGGCGAAGCCGTCTTCGCAGGTGAAGACGACGTATTTGCCGCCCGCCTTGACGCCGCCCTGACGGTCCAGCAGCGTGCCAAGCTGGATGCCCGTCCACTCCGCCGTGCTCATCAGCCGTTCGCCCACACCATTCGAGATGCATTCCAGGGTGATGGCGCGCGTCTCGCTCGGCAGTGCCCGCAGCGCGGCATAATTCCAGGTGTGCTCGTTTTTGATGAGGCCACCCAGTTCCAGTTGCCACTTATCGGCGATGACGATGGGATCGAGCGCGTTCTTGCTGACGACATAAAAATCCGCGATGGGGGTGATGGGGGTACGGAATTCGGGACCGGTGATCATGCCCTCATAGGCCAGATTCGACCGCGCGAACCACGCACCGATGAGCGCCTCGGTGGCGATGAC
>JBBQSR010000533.1:0-2938 GCA_038234855.1 Ktedonobacterales bacterium
GACCTTGCCACCCGTCATTTCGCTGAACCAGGGGGTGCCGTCGGGGCCGATGGTGATCTCGTCGGGCTGCGCGTTGGCGGTGGGCAGGGTGAGGGTCGTCATCTTGCCCGTCGCGGGGTCCAGCCGGATGATGGCGTTGGCCGTCAGTTCGGCGAACCACACGATGCCATGGCCATCCACGGCGATGCCATAGGGGAAGACGATGCTTTTGGGGTTCGGGTTGGGCAGATCATAGGTGGTGAATTTGCCCGTCGCGGGGTCCAGCACCGCCACGCGGTCGTCGCTTTCCAGCGTCACCCACACGCGACCATCGGGGGCCAGCGCCAGGCCATTCGGACCCGCGCCGTGGTGCGCCCGCTCGGGGGTGGGATAGGTGGTGAAGCGGCACGTGGCGGGGGTGAAGCGCCCGACGTGGTTCGCGCCCAGTTCCGCGTACCAGATGTCGCCATTCTTCGCGGCGGCCAGCCCCATGATGCCGCTGTGCCCGCCCGTCGGGTGCCACTCGGTGAAGGTGTTGGTCGCGGGATGGAAGCGCCCCAGCCGGTTGTTGTGCATCTCGCCAAACCAGATGTCGCCCGTCGCGTCGACCGCCGGAAACATCAGGTCGCTCTCGGGGTGCGGCATGGCGAATTCGGTGACGCTGCCTGCTGGCGCTGGCGTGCCCACGTTGCTCTCGGGCGCGCAGCCCGGCGCGGCACTGGAATTATTGGCCGAGATCGCGGCGACGAGGCCAACCACGACGAGCAGCGCCACCACGCCCGCCAAGAAAAGCCGCGCCCGCTGCGGAAAGATCGCTGTTGCCATGCTCCGTCACCCTGCATATCGCTAACCCAAGCTGCACGCTTGAGACGTTTCCCACGAGGTTGCATGGTCGCGGACGCGCCGCACCACGCGAACGTGCTACTATAGAGATCATAGCACAGCGCCATCATCAGCCGGGCCGTTGTAGCCATTCGCACCACGACCAGCAAGAGAGGAACCCCATGACCGCCAGCACGCGCCCGTTACGCTTCGGCATCAAGACCATGCCCCAGGAAACGACCTATGATGACATCGTGCGGGTGTGGCGCGAGGCCGACGACCTCGCAATCTTTGAGCACGCCTGGGTCTTCGATCACTTCTACCCCATCAACGTGCCCGATACCTCGGGGCCATGCCTAGAGGGCTGGACGCTGCTGGCGGCCCTCGCCGCCCAGACGCAGCGGCTGCGCGTGGGGGTGATGGTGACGGGCAACACCTATCGCCACCCCGCCGTGCTGGCCAACATGGGCGCGACCGTCGACCAGATCGCCCATGGGCGGCTCGACTTTGGCCTGGGTGCCGCCTGGAATCAAGAGGAGCACACGGCCTATGGCATCCCGTTGCCGCCACCGGGCGAGCGCATCCGCCGGATGGGCGAGGCGTGCGAGGTCATCCGCCGCCTGTGGACCGAGCCGACCGTCACCTTCGAGGGGACGTACTATCAACTGCACGAGGCGCGCTGCGAACCAAAGCCGGTGCAGCAGCCGCACCCGCCCTTCGTCATCGGGGGCAGCGGCGAACAACTGACGCTGCGAATGGTCGCCCGCTACGCCGACATCTGGAACGCCACCGACAATTCACCCGAGGAATTCGCGCGCAAGGGGGCCATCCTCGACGGGCACTGTGCCGCCATCGGGCGCGACCCCGCCACCATCGAACGCTCGGTGCAGGTGATGGTGAATCCCGCCGACCCCGCCGCAGCGCGCGACCGACTGCGCGGCTACATCGCCGCTGGGGCGACGCATCTGGTGGCCTATCTGCGCGCTCCCTTCCCCACGGGAATCGCCCAGCTCGTCGCCCGCGAGGTCGCCGAGCCGTTGCGCGCGGAATTCATGGGCTAACCGGGAGGTGCGCATGGCCGAGGAACTGGAACGCGACGAGGTCGTGGTGGTCGAGACGAACCTCGACAACGTCACGGGCGAGCAACTGGGCGATCTGCTCGACCGCTTGCTGGCGGCGGGCGCGCTGGATGTCAGCTACACCGCGATGCAGATGAAAAAGAACCGCCCGGCGACCCTGGTGCGCGTCATCGCGCGGCCAGCGGATGCCGAGCGGCTGGCCGCGCTGCTGGTGCGCGAGACGCCCACGCTGGGGGTGCGGCTGTTGCCGATGCAGCGCCTGATCGCCGCGCGCCAGAGCGCGACGGTCGCGTCGCCCCTCGGCACCGTCGCGGTGAAGCTGAAGCTGCTAGCAGGCCAGGTGGTCGCCGCCGCCCCCGAATATGACGACTGCGCCCGCATCGCCACCGCGACGGGGCTGCCGCTGGGCGAGGTGATGGCGCGGCTGGACCGCTGGCTACGCGACGAATATCACCTGGATGCATAAAAACTCAAGATACTCAGAGGTCATGGAAACGTGTGGCTAGCGATCCTTGCGGCGATGGGCCATGCGCAACTTCACCAGATTCCAGCGGGTGCGCAGATTAGCGAAAGGGGGGCGGTTCGGACCCCGACCTCCTTGGTCCAGCGTAGAGCCGCGCCACGCGGCGACGGGCGGGCGATTGCCGCGAAGCCAGGCATTCAGCAGGGCGGCGACGATCATCACGAAGGCGACGACGACGGCGACGCCGATCAGGGCATCCGCCAGCCCGCCCTGCGGCTGGACGATCCACCGCGCGAGCTGGGCACCGAAGGCGATGATCAGGCCTAGCATCAGCCAAAAGCCGGTGTCGGCACGCGGCAACGACGGGCGGCGCGCACTGCGGATGGGCGTAGGCCGCCGATTCATCGCGCTGACGCGGTCGCGCACCGTGGGGGGGCGCTCATCCTCGAACTTGCGCAGGATCTCGTCGATTTCACGCTCGTACTTGCTGGACATGCTCGCATCCTTCCCCAGCCACGGACATACAGAGAGTCGTCGCTTTGAGCAACGCCGCGCGGCAAGGTCGGCGGCGGTGCCCTCTAATGTCAATAGTATA
>JBBQSR010000534.1:0-2927 GCA_038234855.1 Ktedonobacterales bacterium
GTGTGACGGGTACGACGCCGCCGGGGAAGCCGATCAGGTTATAGATCATGCTATAGCTGGCGGCGAGTGATACCTGGGTCGAGGCTCCATGCGTCAGCGCGGGCAACGCGTGCGGCGGGCAGAGGATCGCGTCGAAGCGCCCCGTCGCCAGTGAGGACAAGAAGCTGTCGCGCACCGCGTTGCGTTCCTGCGTCAGCGCCCAATATTCCGTCGTGGTGCGCGGGCGGATGTGCGTCGCCGCCAGCGCCGTGCGGCCCTGGCCCCCCGCGCGCAGCAGCCGCACAGCGGCGGGACGTACCGCGCGGGGTAGATGGGCCGCCTGCATCAGCGCGGCGATCTGCGGCGTCATCTTATCTGAGCCGAGGTTTGCCATATAGGTGTCGCCGCCATCCGCCCCGAGGATGCCGACGAAAGCCATCATGCCGCGCGTCGCGTTGGGTGGGGTCCACTCCTCTACCGTTACGCCAGCGGCACGCAGGGCGTCGGCGGCTACGTGCACCGCGCGTCGCACGCTGGGGCTGGCGGGGAAAAAGCCATCGTCCGTGTACATCGCCACCCGCATGCCCCGGATGTCGACGCCCTCGGGTCCCTGCCACGGCACCGGGGGAATCGCCGGATCGATGACCTCTTGGCCGGGCGCGGCGAAGATCGCCATCCCCAGCGCGAGATCCGCCACGGTGCGCGCCATCGGGCCGGACTGCGCGACGATGGCCTCCATGCCGTTGCCTAGCTCCGCCGGATTGTCCATCCCCGACAGGCGCAACGTCATCGGCTTGAGCGCGCTGATGCCGCAGAAGTGCGCGGGCACCCGCAAGCTGCCGCCGATGTCGCCGCCCATGCCGAAGGGCGAGCCGCCCGCCGCGATGATGGCCCCCTCGCCACCGCTGCTGCCGCCCGGCACGCGGTCGCGGTTCCAGGGATTATTCGTCCGCCCATATAGGTCGTTGGCGGCCTCGGCGTAAAAGAGCAACTGGGGGATGTTCGTCTTGCCCATGATGATGGCCCCCGCCGCCCGCAGCCGCGCGACCATCGGGCCATCCGCCGCCGCGCGGTGGTCACGGCGGTGCCGCAGCCCCCAGGTCGTCGGCGTTCCCTTCACCAAGAATTGATCTTTGATGGTGATGGGCACGCCATGCAGCGGCCCCAGCGGCTCCCCGCGCGCCTGTGCCTCATCGGCGGCGGCGGCAGCCGCGCGCGCCTCGTCATACATGGGCCAGATGACCGCGTTCAGTGCAGGGTTGACCTGCGCGATGCGCGCGAGATGCGCGTCGACCACCTCGCGCGAGGACACCTCACCCATGCGGATGCGCGCCGCCAGTTCGCTGGCACTGAGCAGGGTCAACGGATGCCGCGTCGTCGTCGCGGGGCGTGCTGTCGTCTGTGACATGCTGTGAGCCTCCCGTTTCGTTCGGATTGCGATTGACCATATCATAGCAGCGGAACAGGGGCAAGGGCGAGGTGAGATGTGGGAAGACGCCGCCCCATGACCACTGCGCGCTTTTACCTCTCAGCGTATTCCACTTCGCATGTTCTTCGCAGCGCGTCCCCTTTCCCACCCCCCAGGTGGTCCCCCCCATTTGGGACCATTTGTATGATGGAGATAGCCCCTATCCCTGGGCAACGGACCAATCAAATCTGAGCGTGTGCATTAGTGCGGGGAAACCGTGCGAGAGGGTGCCCGCTCATACAGGCGAAATGCGCGTCCATGGGTGACGCAGCCAGGGGGCGAAACGAAGAAGCATCATAACACCGAGAGCCCGTCAGAGCCGTCGCGAAAGGTGACGGTTGCCAATATGGCAGTTTCTGTCGTCTCTCACCGGGCCGCCATCGGCGGCGAAAGGATGGACCCTTCGTGAATTTGCGAACCTCTCATGAGGACACTCAGTCCGGTGCTACGGGGAAGACTCCCTGGGTGCGACGCGGGTTGCTGGTGCTCACCTCATTGTTGGTGCTGGGGATGGCCGTGGGCGCGGGCTTGCACTTCGCCTCTGCCGCGCCTGCGCCATGGGTGAGTCTGCCGCAGTCGGTGGCCCCACAGATCAGCTCGGCCAGCGTGACGGGCTCGGCGTCAGACACACAGCGTCTGACCCTGGGCGTGACGCTGCAATCGAAAAATGAAGCCTCGCTCAAGGCCTACGCGCTCGATGTCGCCAAGCCCAAGAGCAAGGTCTTTCACCAATATCTGACGCCCAAGCAGTTCGCGCAGTACTTCGGTGCCGACGCGGCCAAGCTCGACGCGGTCGAGAAGTACTTCCAATCCCAAGGGTTGCACCTGGATGGCGCGGCCAGCGGCGGACTTTTCCTCCAATTCACCGGCAATGTTGCCCAGGTGAATGCCGCCCTGCACACCCACATCAACACCTATCGCGGCGCTGACGGGCGCGCGTTCTACGCGAACGCCTCGGCCCTGCAACTGCCCTCGGCCCTCGCCCCTTCTATCATCAACGTGGCGGGCACCGAGAATGCACGGCAGTCGCACCCCGCTGGCCTGACGGCGGCGGCTCACAACGGCGCGAATGTTGCCAAGAGCAGCACGAAGCGCCCCAGTGTGACGCGCCCCAACGTGACGGTGACGTGCCCCACGGCCCCCACCTTCAGTGGTGCTGCGGCCCCGTACACCGCGACGGGCCTGTTGCCCACCCAACTGAATAAGGTCTACAATTTCCAGAACACCACCAACCCTGGCAACAACCAGTGGGCGGCGTTCGTGGAGATGGATGGCTTCTCGTTGGCCGACCTCGCGCAGTATGCGAACTGCGTCGGCATCAGCAGCACCATCCAGAGCGCCATCACCGGCAGTGCCAGCAGCTCGACCCCCTTCATCATCACGCAGAACGTGACGGGTGGCCTGGGGAACGTGCTGTCGCAGACCGGCCAGAACTTTGGTACGCCGCTGACGACGGGCACGAATGCCCAGGCGGTCGAAG
>JBBQSR010000535.1:0-2927 GCA_038234855.1 Ktedonobacterales bacterium
GTTCGCGCGCACACAATTCACCCGGACACCAGAGCGACCATATTCCCCTGCCAGGGCGCGGGTGAGGGCTTCGACAGCGCCACACACCGCCGATGCGCTCGATACGTACCCCAGCGTGACGCCAGACAGCACCGCCGACAGCGTGACGATGCTGCCATATCCTTGCTCCATCATGATCTTTCCGGCGGAGCGGCTCGTCAAAAATGTGGAGGCAACAATGGTGTTGAGCGGCTTCAGAAAATTCGCCAAAGCCAGTTTCGTCGAAAACTCTGGGATGCCTGCTGCCGAGGGAGGTACGCCAATGGCGTTGAAGACGACATCGATACGCCCAGCTTCGTGCTGCACCTGCTCGCAATAGGCGCTGACAGCATCGGCATCCACCGCGTCAACGACGTGGTGGATGCCGATGCCACCTTCAGCGGTGATCTCTTGGGTGAGGGTGGCGAGTGCTGCCTGGTTTCGCCCGGAAAGCCAGACCCGCGCCCCCTCTTGCGCGAAGCGCCGTGCCACGCCCCTGCCAATCGCCCCTGTAGCGGCGAAAATGAGAATGTGCTTGTCTTGTAATAACATCGACTGCTCCCGTATGGTTTGTCGGCATCCCTGCACGGGATTCCATGATACCTACGAAGAGCATCTCACTGTTTCGACAGCATACAGGCAATAAGCAGCGCGACATGATCAGTATTGCGTGATCACGCCGCGCCAGGGGTGATGGTCTTACCGTTCCGCGACGAATTGGGCAACCGCTGCGGCCACGCGGTCGGGCGCGTCGTGCAAGATCAAGTGGCCCGCGCCGGGGATGACCTGGATGCGCGCATCGGGGATGGCACGGCGCAGTTGCTCGCCCCACTTCGGCGGGAAGAGGGAATCTTTTTCGCCCCAGATGATGAGGGTCGGCACGGCGATGGCCGTCAGATTCGAGGAGATCGCGTTCAGGTAATAGGGCGTCAGCTTGCGCGCTTGCTGGTAAAAGATCTCTTTGCCGATCTCGGTGTTGTAGGGTTGCAGGTAGCGGTCCAGCGCCGCACCCGTCAAGCTGCCGGGGTTCGCCGAAGCGGCGGGGAATGACGCGCGCAACTGCGTCAGCAATTCCTCGGGGGTGGTATGGAAGGGCAGTTCGGGGTCTTGCGCCTTTTCCATGTCGGCCAGCGGCCAACTCGGCGTGTAGGAGTGCTGGAAGGCATATGAGTCGATCAGCACCAGGCCGCGCACCACGTCGCTGAGCAGCCGCGTCGCCAGCACCTGCGCCACGCCGCCGCCCAGGTCATAGCCGACCAGGATGATGTGTCGCAACCCCATGTCGCGCAGCGCCAGCGCCAGCGCATCCGCGTGGCCCCACACCGAGGTATCGGCGGGCCACGGCTTGTCAGATTCCCCGAAGCCGAGCAGGTCAAACGCGATGACCGGATATTTCGTGATGGCGTCCATCACTGGCTGCATGATCGTGGCGTCGCCGGGGAAGCCATGCAGCAAGACGACCACGGGGGCCGCTGGATCGATGGTCCCTTTTTGCAGATAGCTGAGTTCGTAATGGATGGTATGTACGCGCCCACGGGGACTCGTGGGCGAATTCTTGGGCTTGATGACCAGTTCCGTCATGGGTGGCGTCAACCTCGTCTGGGCGAAAATCGCGTTGTGTCTCCCCCAGTATAGCGCGGCGGGGGACGGAGCGGCAACAGGTCGCCTTTTCGGCGTATAATAGAGCTTTGGATGGCGATTGTGAGATACGTGATGAGATCGAACACGAAAGCCACAAAAATCCACGAAACGCACGAAAATTTGTGAGATGCCTTCGCGCATTCATCCCATAGTAGGACACACACCCATGAACGTCGAACAGAGCACCCTCCCCAACGGGATCACCATCCTGACCGCGCCGATGCCGTACCTGCACTCGGTGACGGTGATGTACTACGTGCGCGTCGGGTCGCGCTATGAGCGCGCGGCGGAGGCGGGCATCAGCCACTTCATCGAGCATATGCTCTTCAAGGGGACGCGGCGCTACCCCACGGCGCGCAGCGTGTCGGAGGCGGTCGAAAACCTGGGCGGCGACTTCAACGGTGGCACCGGCAAAGAGACGACCGACTACAGCATCAAGATCAGCAGCGACCACCGCGAACGCGCCTTCGACGTGCTGACCGACCTCATCCGCGCCCCCCTCTTCGCGCCGGAAGAGATCGAGAAAGAGCGCCGCGTCATCCAAGAAGAACTGAACATGTACAAGGACTCGCCCTCTGACTGGGTGCATGTGCTGCTGGATGAGATTCTGTACCCCGACACCGGCCTGGGGCGCGAGGTGGTGGGCACGCCGGAATCGCTGCGGACCATCACGCGCGGGCAGATGCTCGACTATCTGCGTGCCCATTACGTGCCCGCGAATCTGGTGGTGAGCGTGGCGGGTGACGTGACGCACGCGGATGTGGTGCGCGACCTGACGGCGCGGCTGGGCGACCTGCCCGTGGCCGAGCCGCCCGCGTGGCGACCCGTAGCGACGCTGGATCGCGGCCCGTACCTCAACATCACCCAGCGGCCCACCGAACAGGTGAGCTTGCTGCTGGCCGTCCCCGCGCTACGCCACGACGACCCCGACCACGACGCTCTCGCCTTGCTCAATGGCATGTTAGGCGAGGGCATGAGTTCGCGGCTCTTCCAAAGCATCCGCGAGGAGCAAGGGCTGGCGTATGACATCGGCAGTTCGACGACCAGCTATTACGAGACGGGCTTTATGGAGATTTACATCGGCTGCGACCCCGAGCGGGTAGATGCTGCGCTGTATGCCGTGCTGACCGACCTACGCCGCCTAGCCGACACGCCGCCCAGCGCGGCGGAGTTGCAGCGGCTCAAGGATTATACCCATGGCCGCTTCGTCATCGGCCTGGAAGACACCTACAGCGTCGCGGGGTGGATGGGGTCGCAGATGACGCTGC
>JBBQSR010000536.1:0-2926 GCA_038234855.1 Ktedonobacterales bacterium
CGGAATTCGTGCCACGGAAGGGGTAGCTCCACTGCGGCACGCCATCCGTCGCGCGAAAGCCCGCGATCGTCTGATACGACGCTCTATCACGGTCAAATGCCGCGAAATAGACAACGTTCCCCAACAGGTTTGGGGCACTCGGCACCGAATCGAGCGATTGCTTCCAGGCTTGCTGCCCATCGCTCAGCCGCAGCGCCGTCAGCGACCCCAGGCGCAGATTGCTGTCACACGCGTCGTAGTACGATGTGAGGTAGAGGTGCTGCCCATCGGCCACCGTCCGGTTCGTGAACCCCGTCTTGGTGAAGTGCCAGCGCGGCGCGCCATCCGCAGCGTTCAGTGCGGTGATGGTGCTCGCGCAATAGGGCGAGGTGGGCTTTTCGATGGCGAAGACGGTGCCATCTTGCGCCAGCGCGATGCCCGTGTGCAGCGGTGTGTGGTACCGCCACAGCGCCTTGCCCGTAGCCGCGTCAAAGGCGAAGATGGTGGAACTGATCTCTTGTGGCCGCTTATCTATCTCGGTGATGCCCACAAAGACCCGCCCATCGGCGACGAAGATGGCATCGCCGTCGCTGCGGCCTGGGGTGTTCGCACTCGCTGTGCCATCGGTTGTGGCTTGCCACCGCAGCGTGCCTCGCGCCAGATCGACCGCGACGAGGCTATCGTGCCCATCCGTCTGACGCTGCACTTGATAGATGATGCCATTCGCGACGGTTGGTGGGGTATAGGTGACATTGGCTGTCGTGTGCCACAGCGGTTGACCCTGTGGGTTCAGCGCGACGAAATCGGCCTGGTTCGTGAGCAAGCCCGAATCGTCGCGATGGGGGAACTGCCCCAAGAGCACGGGTGTGGTGGGTGACGTCGCCTCAGTGCTTTTGGTCGCCTGCCCACACCCCACGCACACGATCACGCCTAGACACAGGATTCCCAGTCGCATCATACGCATAGCATCATGCTCCCTCTTCTATCTCGCATTGATTACTATTCAAGAGCGCTAGGTGGCGTCAAAGGTAACACCGTGCGCAGGAAGAGAGCAGCAAGGGGCGGCCAGCATGCTCATCTACAGGAATAGTGCTATGAAAAGAAAAAAGCAGACAACGAATCATCGTTGTCTGCTGGGGCCGCTGGATGCGTCTAGCGCGCGGGAGGCTGCTGGGGAGGATATTGCGGATATTGGACGGTGGGGACCTTGGGGGCGTCGGTGCCAAAGAAGCTCCACAGGAGCGTAACGAGGCTGCCGAAGAGCAGCATGCACACGAACCAGCCCCACTGCTGCAACTGCGCTGTGCGGATGAGGCCGCCGATCCACGCGACGATGCCCGCGACACCCGCCGCCGCGAGCACCAGCCCGCCGACCAGCAACAGGGCAGGGTTGCCACCCGACACACCGCTCACCGAGGTCGAGCCACTGGCATCAATCGTGGTCGAAACGGATGCCCCAACGAAGGATAAGAAAAAGACGATCGCACCGACGATAGCCGCGCCGATGCTTGCCAGCGAGAGATTCCGAAGCGTAGGCTTGCTCATGGAAAAATTTCCCCTTTTACGAGAATAGCATGGCGGCACGCGCATGTTTGTTCCGCCGTCTCTACTATATCATGCCGCACCATTCCGCGATAGGTCGCACGTCACACTCTGCTTGAGCTAGGGCAATTTGTGCGGATATGGATCGGGAATGGCAGGCGGTTTTCACCCCCTGCCATTCCCGATCCATGGCGATGAACGTTCCGCTCGGCTAGTTGGTGGGGAAGGGTTGCGGCGGGTATTGCGGCTGCGGATACGCGGGGGCGCTGGGGGCCACTGGCCCGATGAAGCTGAAGATCAGCGCGACGATAGGGCCGATGATCAAGATAGCGGCGAACCAGGCCCACTGCTGCACCTTCGCCGCGCTGATGAGCGCGCCGACCCAGCCGATGAAGACCGTGACGCCCGCCGCGATGAAGAGCAAGATGCTCAGCAGCAGCAAGGCGGGGTTGCCCACCGAGTTGATATGGACGGTGGAGGCCCCCGTGGTCGGATCGACCGTCGTCTGTGTGGCGGCCCCGATGAACGACAGGAACAGGAAGACGAAGCCGAGAATCCCCCCGACGATGCCGCCGAGGGTGAGGTTGCGAATGGTGGGTTTGCTCATGGAATACATACTCCTTCACGTGATGCAGCGAACGCCAATCCGTGCGGTGCTACTCATGCATAGCGTACCCAATGGAGCGGGGCTGGCAAAAGGGCGGCGGTCCCGCATGCGGCGGGCATTCGTCCCGAGTTCGGGGTACCATCGCATAGCCCCTTCGGGTCAACCATCCGCGCCATCGCGGCCCCACACGCTCCGGTGCAGTATACTGAAGGCCACACGCACAGGCAGGAAGGGAGGGCGCACAATGATCAATCTCGTGGCCGGTGGCGCGGTCGAAGCGGTCATCGCGCGGGCACTCGCCCGTCATGCCGCGTCGCTGGGCGACCTGGCCCCCCTGCTGGTGGCGGCGGAGCGCGCCCCCGTGACGGGGCGACTGGTGCGATGGCGGGGCCTGTGGGGCGTCGGGGTGGCGGGTGACGCGGCACGCTCGCTCAGCATCGCGCCCGACGACGCGCAGCACCCCGTCGCGCAAACGGCGCGGGCTGGGCAGCTCACCGTTGGCACCGAGGCGTCGCGCTTCGCGGGGGCGCTGCACTGGTGCGGCGTGCCCATCACCCTGGGCGCGCAGACCTTTGCGGTGCTGCTGACCACCAGCAGCGAACCGATCACCCCCGACCAGCAAGACGCGCTTGCCCGGCTGGCCGACGAGATCGCCGCCATCCTCGCGGGGGCCGAGGCGGCGCTGCACGAGCGGCGCGACACCGACCAACTGGCGCTGCTAATGCGCTACGCCGCGAACCCCATCGTGCTGAGCGACGCCACCTCGGTCATCGACCTGAATGCCCCCGCCGCGCGCCT
>JBBQSR010000537.1:0-2924 GCA_038234855.1 Ktedonobacterales bacterium
GTCGCGGTGGTGCTGTATCTGCTGGTGCAGAGCATCTTGCGGGCGAACCAACGCGCCGACCTGGCCGAACAACTGGCCGAACTCGAGCGGCGCGAGGCCGAGCGGGCGCACCAACTGGAAGACGGCGTCGCGCAGGTGCTGCACGTGCACGTGCAGGTGTCGAACGGCAACTTCCGGGCGCGCGTGCCGTATCTGCAAAACCCGCAACTTTGGCAGATCGGCAACAGCTTGAATACCCTGATCGCGCGGCTCGAACGCTTCGCCGGGGCCGACGCGCAACTGGGCCAGGTGCAAAACGCCGCCCATCAGTTGGCCATGGCCCTGCGCCAGGCGCGCGGCGGCACCCCCTTTCGCTGGCCAGCCCCCAGTGGTACCCCGGTCGATGAGATCCTCGATGTCGTCGCGGGACCGCAGCCGCCCCATGGTCCGCCGTCGGGCAACATGCGCTGAGCATGCTGTGATACACTGACGACACGCGACATCACAACGACCCAGGATGGGAGATACCGTGCCAGACACGCGCGGACGCTCAGGGGGAACCATCCCTCCCCCTGAGCGTCGCCCGTGCGTGACGGCGTGGCAAGGCGATACACTATGCACGATTTGGAAGCCACCATTGGGGCGACCTTCAGCGACCGCGCGCTGCTGCGGCTGGCGCTGACGCATCGCTCGGTGGTACCCGAGGGCGCGAAACGGGGTAAGGCCCAGACCCCGCCCCTCACCAACGAACGACTCGAATTCTTGGGCGATGCCATCTTGGCCTATGTAACCGCCGATCACCTCTACCGCACCTTCCCGCAGCTATCGGAGGGCGAGTTGACGGCGACGCGCGCCGCGCTGGTGCAGGCCACCACCCTGGCGCGCTTCGCCCGCGCGATTCACCTGGGCGAGCACCTCATCATGGGGCACGGCGAAGAACTGACCGGCGGGCGCGACCGCGATCCGCTGCTGGCCGCCGCATTCGAGGCGCTGGTGGGCGCGCTCTCGCTCGACCAGGGCTTCGCCGTCGCCGCAGCCTTCGTGCTGCGGCTGACCGAACCCGAGGCGACGCTCATCGTGGAGGAGCGCCGCTTTAAGGATGAGAAGTCGTTGCTGCAAGAGCGCGTGCAGGGGGCGATGGCGCAAACCCCCGCCTACCATGTCATCGCTATGGAAGGCCCCGCGCACCAGCGCCTCTACACCGTCGAGGTGCGCATCGGCGGCCTCGCCATGGGCACCGGCACTGGTCCCAGCAAACAGGCCGCTCAGCGCGCCGCCGCCCGCGTGGCGCTGGAAGGCAACCGCTGGGAATCCCCCGAAAATCCCCCTTCCCCTGCGAGCGATGTGTGATATAGTGAGGCTACACCGGAAAAGACGCCCGGAGGGAACACGGGCGGCAACCACGTCAGGGATGGACGGCCAATCAGCGATATCCGCGCCGCGCCCTCACCAGCACCTGGTTGCGTAACAGTGCTTGGAGGCTTCGCATCGTGTATCAAGATCAACGTGTTAGTGTCACCCCACATCTGACGACGACCATTTCCCCCAACATGATCGCCTCGCTCAAGATGTTGCACCTCTCCTCGTTTGAGCTAGACCAAAAGGTAGACGCGGAGTGCGCCGATAATATCGCCCTTGAGGTCGAAAAGGTCGCGCTGTGCGTGCAGTGTGGCCAACCCCTCGCCACGCGCGGGTGCCCCACGTGCAGCACCGTCAGCAGCGCCAACCGCGATGGCGGCAGCGACTGGGCAGATGTCTATGAGCATGGCCCGCCATTTGGGGGCGACGACGACGACTTCGACCCCATGCTGCGCGTCGCAGCGGGCGCGACCCTCGAGGATCAGTTGATGATGTCGCTGCGCACCCTGTTGCCCAGCGAAGATATGCTCATCGCCGAGGCCCTGGTCGGCAACCTCGATGAACGCGGCTATCTCACCATCGCCGTCCCCGAACTCGCCGCCCAACTCGACGTGCCCCGCGAACGGATCGAGGCCGCCCTGACGGTGCTGCAGGCACAGGAACCCATCGGCATCGGCGCGCGCGACGTGGCGGAGTGCCTGTCGCTGCAACTGCGCTGGTTTCGCGAGCAGGGGCAGCCACAGCCGCTGGCCGAGCAGATCGTGGCGCACCACCTGACCGATGTTGGCCAGCGCCGCTTCGTCGAGATCGGGCGCGAACTCGGCACGACCAGCACCCATGTGAAACGCGCGTGGAACTTCATCAAGGCGAACCTGAATCCGTACCCCGCGCACACGGCCATCGCTGGCCCACACGAGCGCAATGTGCGGGGCAACACCGCGCTGATTCGCCCCGATGTCATCATTCGCCGCACCGACCTGGGCTTCGAGGCCGAGGTGGTCGAGCGCCGTCGCTACCAGTTCGCCATCAACCCCACCTACCACATGATCGCCGCCACCAAGGAGCAGCAGGGCGTCTCGGACTCGCAGCGCCGCGAGGTGCACAACTACGTCAAACGCGCGCAATTATTCATCGACAACGTGCAGCAACGCTGGCAAACCCTCAAAAAGATCGCGGATGCCTTGATCGATGTCCAGTATGACTTTTTGGACAAGGGTGTGCGTGCCCTGCGCCCGCTGACACGCAGCGAACTCGCCACCTATGTGGGGCTGCACGAGGCGACCATCAGCCGCGCAACGAACGACAAATATGTGCTGCTGCCCGATGGCCGCACCATCTCGTTCGATGACTTCTTTGACGGCTCGCTACGTGCCAAGGACATCTTGCGCGAGATCATCGCCAAGGAAGATCCGCACCGACCCTATAGCGACGAAGACCTAGCCGCGATGCTGCAAGGGCGCGGCGTCGTCGTCGCTCGCCGCACCGTCGCCAAGTATCGCGAGGCCATGCGCATCTTGCCGTCGCGCTATCGGTAGTGCTGTCGGCAGGCGACCCTGTCACCATGCCTGAACGCTGCGACAATGGCA
>JBBQSR010000538.1:0-2924 GCA_038234855.1 Ktedonobacterales bacterium
CCCATGCGCGGTTTACGGCTGTTACTGACCGGCGCGGTCCTGGGGCTGACCTACGCCGCCGTCAGCAAGGAATTGGAAAAAGCGCCCGAGCAACGCACCTGGCAGGGCGTGGTCGGCGTGGTGCCCTACAACTTTCGCTACTGGGAGTTTCGCGGGCTGGCCAGTGAATATTGGAATCCCGCTAGCGACCAGATCCTGAGTCCGCGTGCCATCGGCGTCGGCTGGGGCATCAACTTTGCCGCCCTCAGCCAGCGCGCCCAGGAATGGCTGCAACAGGCCCAGACCAAGGCTCCCGCGCTGCCCGAGCGGTAGAAACTGACAGCCCCCCTTCCCCATCTGCCGATGGCGAGGGGGGAGACTGGCCCCACATTTATCATGTATCGCATTCATCACGAAAAGTGGGCGACGCTATGATCGAGACGGATACCTTATCACTGGTCTTCATCGCGTGTTTTGTCTTTGCGAGCGCGTTCATCCTGGCGACGACGCTGCTGGGGGCGACGCATACCCATGGGCTACATCTCGGGCACGTCGGCCATGTGCACCTGGGCGGGCACGGCGGCCACACGGGCGCGCATGTGGCGGGTGGGCACACGGCCACCAGCACCCATGGCCCCGCGCGTGTGGCGCTGCCCCACCAACAGGGCACATCCCAGACACAGGTCGATGCCACGCCCGCGCCAAACGTCCTGGGGCTGTTGCTCGGTGGCCTCAACCTGAATGCCATCTTGGGCTTCCTCTTTACCTTTGGCTTGTTGGGCTACGTCCTGCATAACTCCACGCATGCCGGGGCGGTGCTGGCCGTCATCCTCGCCATCATCTGTGGCGCGGCGGGCGCGACGGCGCTGAATACGCTGATGATTCGCCTTTTTGGCGCGGAATCTGGGAGCTTAGGGTCGGATTCCTCGGCGATGGAGGGGCGCATCGCCACGATCAGCATCCCCATCCGCGCGGGTGGGGTGGGCGAGGTCATCTTCATGGGCGAGAACGGCACGCGCCGCAGCCTGGGCGCGCGCAGCAGCGATGGTGTGGCCATCGCGCGCGATGCCGATGTAGTCATCATGGGCTATCGCAATGGCATCGCCGAGGTGCAGTCGTGGGAAAGCTTCATCGCCACCACCCACGCCGAACTCGACGCCGTCGCGACGCCCGGCCAGTAATCACCCTGCTTCATTGAACGCACTTATCCACACCGCTTACGGAAAAGCCATTCAGCAATCCACGCATCGCTCGTATTTTGCACCTCGCACATTCGAGGAAGGAGTGATCCTGTTCGTTATGCAGGATCGAAAACACCCATGCCTAGTGCTATCATTACCCTGCTGGTCGTTGTCGCCATCGCGGTGGTCTTTCTGCTGTTGATCATCGGCAGCGTCGTGCGCATCTATCGCAAGGTGGGGCCGAACCAAGCCTTGATCGCCTATGGTGGTCGGCACCCGCGCGTCATCACGAACGGTGGTACGCTCATCACCCCACTCATCGAGCAAGCCGAGTACATCTCGCTGGAACTGATGTCCTTCGACGTGGCCCCCAGCCAAGACCTCTATACGAACCAGGGCGTCGCCGTGAATGTCGAGGCCGTCACCCAGTTGAAGGTGCGATCGGATAAAGAGAGCATCCTCACCGCCGCCGAGCAGTTCCTCAGCAAGACGGATGAGGACCGCGAGGGGCTGATTCGCCTGGTGATGGAGGGGCATCTGCGCGGCATCGTCGGCCAGTTGACCGTCGAGCAGCTCGTCAAGGAACCCGAGATGGTCAGCGAAAAGATGCGCGTCATCAGTTCCTCGGACCTCGCCAAGATGGGGCTGGATGTCGTGTCCTTCACCATCAAAGAAGTGCGCGACAACAACGACTACATCAGCAACATGGGTCGCCCCGAGATCGAGCGCATCAAAAAAGAGGCGAATATCGCCGCCGCCAACGCCGCGCGCGACACGCAGATTCAGCAAGCCTCCGCCATGCGCGAGTCCGCCGTGGCGAAGTCGCAGGCCGACCAAGCCCGCGTCGAAGCCGAGGCCGCCTCGCAGACGAAACAGGCCGAATTTCAACGCGACCTCGCGCTGAAAAAGGCCGCGTATGACGCCGAGGTCAAGAAAGAGCAAGCCTCCGCCGACAAAGCCTATGACATCCAGGCGAACGTGATGCAGCAGCAGGTCGTCGCCGAAGCCACCCGCGTGCAAGAGATCGAGAAGACGGCGCAGGTGAAGGTGCAGGAAGCCGAAATCAAGCGCCGCCAGTTCGAGCTTGAAGCGACCGTGCTCAAAGATGCCCAGGCATCGCGTCAGCGCATCGAAACCGCCGCCGAGGCCGAACGGAGCCGCCTGACGCTGGAAGCTGAGGGCCGCGCCCAAGCGGTCAAGTCACAAGCCGCCGCCGATGCGGAATCTACCCGACTTCATGGTGTCGCTGATGCCGATATCGCCAAGGTACGTGGTCTGGCTGAGGCGGATGTCATCCGCGCGCGTGGTCTGGCCGAGGCTGACGCCATCCGCGCACGCGGCGAAGCCGAGGCAGAAGCGATGCGCGTCAAGGCTGAAGCCTATCACGAGTACAACCAGGCCGCCGTCCTCGACAAGCTGCTGACCGGGCTGCCCGAGATGGTGCGCGCCCTGGCCGAGCCGCTGAGCAAGATCGACCACGTCACCATCGTCAGCACCGGCAGCGGCGCGGATGGCCAGGGTAGTCTGGGTGCGAGCCGCCTGACGGGCGACATCGTCAACATGCTGGCCCAGGTGCCCGCAATGTTCGAGATGTTCAGCGGTGGCATCAAGATCGAGGATCTGCTGAGCCGCATCCCCGCGATGCAGAATCAGCCCAACGGCAGCACACCCCACGCCGCACATGACGCGCCAACCGCCGACGCCACCACGACGGACAGCGCCCCCGAATCCGCTGTCGCTAAGATCGTGGATGCCGCCCCCGTG
>JBBQSR010000539.1:0-2917 GCA_038234855.1 Ktedonobacterales bacterium
CGCCTCCACCATGCAGACGACCTGACCCGGCTGCACCTTGTCACCCGGTACGACAAAGGGGGGCAGATCCGGTGATGCGGAGGTGTAAAAGACGCCGGTCAGCGGTGCCAGCACGGCTACGGTCATCTCGGCGGCGGCGTCCTCGGCGGGGGGGGCACCTGATGTGGGCTGCACCGCCACGCCCGCCCCCCCGGCTGCGAAGGCGACGGGCTGCATGGCGATGGGCTGGCGTTGCAGGCGAATCCGCAGGCCGCCCTCTTCCATCTCCAACTCCGTCACGCTGGTACCCGCCAGCGCGTCCGAGAGCAGCTTGATCTGCTCGACGAGGGAGGGTTCGTCGCGGCCCTCGCCGCCCGCCCAATCCTGTTCTGGTCGTCGGTTGCTCAATTGCCACCGTTCCTCTAAAAGAAATAGGTTGTGCCGTGTGGGATAGGTTTTACGCCCCAGCAGTTTTTTCGAACACGACGGCCACGAAATTCCCCGAACAACACGAAAGTGCGGGAAATCGTAGAAGGGTCACTTCTCAGCCGTTCTTCTTTCCTTCGTGGATTTTCGTGGCCGTCGTGTTCGATGCATCTTTACCCTTCCCACTTGCGGAAGGCGAGCGAGACGTTGTGGCCGCCGAAGCCCATCGAGTTCGACAGGGCCAGGCGGATATTTGCCGTGCGTGTTTCATTGGGGACGTAGTCGAGGTCGCACTCGGGGTCGGGATGCTCCTGGTTGATGGTCGGCGTCAGGCGGCCCTCTTGCAGCGACAGCAGCGTGACGGCGGCTTCGATGCCCCCAGCGGCCCCGAGCGTATGGCCGATCATCGACTTGGTCGAACTAATCGCCATTTTATAGGCATGGTCGCCAAAGAGTTGCTTGATCGCCGCCGTCTCGGTGCGGTCATTGAAGGGGGTCGAGGTGCCGTGCGCGTTGATATAGTCGACATCCGTCAGCTTCGCGCCTGCTTTCTCGATGGCGCGGCGCATGGCGCGCTGCAAGCCGGTGCCGTTGGGGATCGGCTCGGTGATGTGGTAGGCATCCGCCGTGGAGCCATAGCCGACGACCTCCCCCAGGATGGTCGCGCCGCGTGCCTGGGCGAATTCCAGATCCTCTAGGATCAAGATGCCCGCGCCCTCACCCATGACGAAACCGTCACGCTCGGCGTCGAAGGGACGACTGGCCCGCGTGGGGTCATCGCTGCGGCGCGAGAGGGCGTGCATGTTGTTGAAGGACGCGATGCCGATGGGGGTGATGGCGTGCTCCGCGCCGCCCGCGATCATCGCCTTCGCGTCGCCGCGCCGGATCGTCTCGTACGACTCACCAATGGCGTTGGCGCTGGTGGCACAGGCCGAGACGGTGCAAAAGTTCGGCCCGCCCGCGCCTGTCATGATCGAGACGACGCCCGCCGGTCCATCCGCGATATCCATGCTGATGAAGAAGGGGCTGATGCGATCAGGCCCTTTCTCGAAAAGGACGCGGAATTGATCATGCTCGGTGTCTAGCCCGCCGACGCCCGTGCCGATGATGACGCCGATGTCGTCGCCGTTTGCCCGCACATCGAGCCCCGACTGCGCCAGGGCCATCTTGCTGGCGGCGACGGCGAAATGCGTCACCTTGTCGTTACGGCGCTGCTCTTTGCGGTCCATATACGGGCCAGCGTCGAAGCCACGCACCTCGCCCGCGATGGTGACGGTCTGCCCCGCCAGGTCAAAGCCCTCGATAGGGCGGATGCCCGATTGGCCCGCCAGCAGCGCCTTCCAGGTGCTCGCCGTGTCATTGCCGACTGACGTGACGAGGCCGATGCCCGTCACCACTACGCGCGTCGCCATTGCCCTTACCTCACATACGCAGAATTATTCACCGCCCAGGCGCATGCCGGGCAAACCTCCGAAGCTTTGCCTTCGCATTATAGCATAGGGTAAAGCGGGGCACCGCACGCGATTTCGTAGCGGAGATCGCGGGCTTCAGACCCCTCCATCGCACAAAACGCGCGCCTTTGGACACCCTTGAAGTGAGCGAATAGATCTCTTGTCGCCCTCTCGCGCCGATCTATGAGACGAATCATCACGGTAAGTTCGTCGGTCGCGTAGCCCCAAAAAAGGCGTGGGCTGCGTTTCTCTCTGAGGGGACATTTCCCCAAAAGATCATTTCAGTGTATTTGGAGGCGTTCACGATGATCATGCGTTGTTTCCCGCGCGTCCTGGTGCTCTCGTTGCTCTTCCTCTTGGTTGGGTGTGGACAGACGGTCACGGTCGCGGTGGACCCGACTGTCACCATGACCAGCGCCGCAACCGCGACCAGCGCCCCTGCCGCGACCGCGACCGCGCTGCCACCAACGGCAACATCGGCCCCCACCGCCGGGGTGTGCAACGCCGCCGATTTCTCCAGCCAGATCCCTGGTGGCCCAGATTCGGGGTTCCAATATCCGCCGCTGACCTATCATGGCCCGCAAGACGCGGCGGCGGGCACCTATCGCTACTTCATGTGCAGTTCGGGGACGCCGACCAGCATCCTCACGTTTTTAGAGCATGCGATCCCCATGGGCGGCTGGACGATCACCAACACGACCTCCACGACACTCAACGCCGTGCAGACCAGCCTCCCCCAATATGGTCTATGTGCCAGCGTCAATCTCACCGTCGGTTCGCACACGGGGTACCCCGGTGAATGGGATGCCTTTTTCCATTCCCCGACCTCGAACTGCCATCCATAACGACCGCCCTTTTCTGCGATTTTGTGGGATCTACACGATACTGGTGGTCGGAAGCCATGTGCTCCGACCACCAGTATCGGCAATTTCGGGGGGTATTTTGTCATGTTGGTGGGCAAAGAAAAAGCCCTACGAGACGGCTCGTAGAGCGGGTCGAGAAAGGATTGGTCGGGGTGAGAGGATTTGAACCTCCGACCACCAGTACCCCATACTGGTGCG
>JBBQSR010000540.1:0-2915 GCA_038234855.1 Ktedonobacterales bacterium
AGTTCGGTGAACCGCTGGCCGATGACGTATTCTTGGATGATGACGAGTTGGCCAGCGTGTTCGAGCGCGTCAAAGACGCCGATGTAGGCGGGATGCCCGATGCGCGCCGTCGCCCCCAGCGCCGCCCGATAGGCTGCCGTAAAGGCGGGCTGCACCTGCTTGATGGCCACCAAGCGACGCAGGATCTCATCTTCGCCGCGCGTGACGGTGCTGCCGAGCCCCTGGCCCAGGGCCTCGCCGATGACGTATCGGTTGCTGATGCGCGTCTGTTGGGTTGTCGTCACGCTCGCCCTCCTGGCCGTCACCATGCGCCGTGCCTCGTTGTGGCTGTGCTTTTAGTATATGCCACGGGCGGCGTTGTTCGCCAGGGCAAGCGTCCCTTGCAATGCCGCGCCGGGGCCGAGTTCGGCCAAGATGACGCGCGCGGCGAGGTCGCCCGACCGCGTGGGGGGCGCGATGGCCGTCACCTGGGCGCGCACGGCGTCGCGCCATGAGGGGCCGCACTGCGCCAGCGTCCCCCCCAAGATGACCCGCTCGACATCCAGCAGCAACAGGCTGGCGAGGATGGCGCTGGCGAGGGCGGTGTTGGCCTGGGACATCAGCGCCTCAGCTATGGGGTCCCCTTCGCACGCGAGTTGCCAGATCTGGGGGATGGCCAGTGCCTCGGCGCGGCCCCCCGTCGCGCGCATGACGGCGGCCTCCGTGGCGGGGGCCTCGACCAGCAGGCCGATCATCCGCCGCACGATGGCCTGGGCCGAGACACGCGTTTCCAGGTGCCCCACGCCACCGCAGGCGCACCGCTCCGTCGCGTCGGGGATGGGCAGGTGCCCCAGTGATCCCAGATAGGGATGCTGCAATGCCTGCCCACCCCACCACACGCCGCCCGCGACGGTGCGGCTGAGGTCCAGATAAAGGAGGGTGTCAGCCCCACGTCCCGCGCCCAGCAGTGCTTCGCCCGCCAGCGCGGCATCCGTCATCGAGATGAGGCGCACCAGGGGTGGGGACGCGGACTCTGACGCGCTCAGCAACGTCGCTGATGCCGTCGTCAGACGCGCCAGGAAGGCGTCGTCATGCCAGTCACCACCTGGCGGCAGGGCCAGCACGGTCCCGCTGGCGACATCGAGGGTGGCTTCCAGCGCGACCGTCACCGCCGCTAATCGCATCTCCGCTTGGGTGCTCGTCCGCTGCAACTCGCGGGCGAATTCGCTGAGGAGGCTGATGGTCGCGGCGGGGGTCAGGGGCACCGCCGAGGTGCGGCGGCCACGCGCCACCACCGTGCCCGCACGCGTCGCCAGCGCGGCATGCAGCTCGGTGGCGTGGCGGGTGAGCGCCGCCCCCAGCACGACCTCGGTCGCGCTCATGCTTCGTCTTCCGCGTCGTCTGGCGTGGCATCGTCGTCCTGGTCATCGGCCACCGTGTCGCCCCGAAACTGGCGGATGGCGCGTAGCGTGGCGTTGAAGTCCGCGCCATCATCGGCGAGCCGCTGCAACAGGGTTTCGCGCCGCTCCACGTCCGCGACGAAGGCATCGGCGTCCATCCCGGACCAGCTCGCCATGGTGGCGACCACCGCCTCATCCGCGCCACCAAAGGTGTCGGTGGCCGCGTCCCAGCGCGAGACGAGCATAGGCTGCACCTTCGCGGTGGCGTCATCGGTGGCGGGTGGCATGAAGTGCGTCGTCAGCCACCGCCGCCGCCCGCGCCATGTGCTGCCCTGCAATCCGATGTTCACAATGATCTGGAAACCGTGGATGTCGTGCGTCGTCAGCCGCAGATCGCGGCGCAGCATGCCCAGCACATCCGCCAGCGTATCCGCGTGGCAACTGGTGGCGATGGTATAGCCCTCCGCTGGCAGATGCAGGAAGGTGCGCGCCTTCGCGCCCCACATATAGATGGGCAGGTGGTCGCTGACCTCATTCGCCAGCACGGTCGTCTCGCCCGGCGGCACATCGCCGCGAAAGGCGAAATCTTCGTACATCCCCAGCGTATAGACCAGCCCCGTACCCGCTGGATACAGCGGCAGCAACGCGTTGAGCGTGGTGGTCTTGCCCACGCCGGGGGTCGGATCGGTCGGGCCAGCGATCATGTATGACGCCCGTTTGTCGAGCAGCAGCCAGAGCGTCGCGACGGTGTGGGCATCCACACTGCCATGCGCGACGATCTCGGGCACGGAAAGCTGATTGTCGGACTCATAGTGCAAGCGATAGCGATGGTAGGGATTCGAGGCATCGAAGTACATCGGCAGGGTCCCTCGTTTTCTGGCGCGGCTCCCGGTGGGCCGCTGTGTTCGCGCGGCGACCCACCGGAAAGGGGTGAACGGCTAGGCGGGCGTGGGTTGGTCGGGCACCGACAGGAAGGCCGCCGGTTCGTTGGGGTTCTCGGGTGAGGCGCTGGCGACGCCCTCATCCCTGGGTTCGGCCATCGGTTTCAGCCAGGCGGGCGCGGGCAACCAATTGAGCGCCAAGACCGATGGGCCACGGTCGCCCTCGAAGGCGAGCGCGGTGATGCTGGCATTCGGCACCTGCAACCACCCCGCACCCTCGATGGGCAGCCGCAGGTAGTGGCTCAGCAGCAGCTTCACGACGTCCGCATGGGCCACCAGCATGACGAAATCGCCGAGCGATTCATCGTGGCGTGCTTGCTCCGCCGCCGCCACGACCCGTTGCAGCACCGCGTAGAAGCCCTCCACACCCTCCGGCGGCTGGGTGGGCCGCTGCACGAAGGCCCGCCACGCGGGATCGTCTTTGTTCAGGTCAGCGATCAGCTTACCCGCCCACGGCCCCACGTTCGTGTCCATCAGACGCGGATCGAAGTGCAGGGGGATGTCGCGTCCGGCGGCGACGCGCTCGGCGGTCGCACGGGCGCGCTCCAGCGGGCTGCTGACGATGGCGGTCAGGGGCATCTCGCGCACGGCCTCG
>JBBQSR010000541.1:0-2915 GCA_038234855.1 Ktedonobacterales bacterium
TGCTGGCATGGCGTCTCACCACAAGTAGAGGAATCGGACAACCAACGGATTATCGCGATTGTACCATACCCTGGCAAGGGAGAGGAAATCGGCCAACGTTACTGCGCACCCCCATTCGCCATGCTATGACCAAGTTTCCGATGCCCTTCATCGGCAATTGCCCCAGGTGGACATCCTGTATACTGCCCCCTTTGACCGCGATGAGTTCCTTCGTCAATTGGGCAGCGATGTCCCCCTACAATGGTTACATCCACGTGGGTCTACACGGGAAAACCGATCAGCGCAATACGACCGCTGTGGGCAAACATACATGGTGGTCATGGTCAGCCATTGGGAAGGTCTGCTGCGTCACCGTGAGGATACGGCGTCGTTAGAGGTACGAACTTCATGGTAGCATGAGGCAGGCGGGGGGAGCGTGCCCGTGTGCTATGCTGTCGCTACTGGTAAGCCGACGGTGACGCCGTGGCGGTGCGTGGTGTCTAGGCAGTTCGCTCACACGTTGAGACCTTGTGACCTCGTCGAGATGTTTGACTGCCCATCGCTTCTCTGTACTTGAGATGGCCCTTCGCGTCGCGCTCACATCGGAGTGTGCACGTCACGGGCCCTCAACCAACGCACTTCACTTGTTTATTGCTTACCCCTTGGGAGGTTGTTGGATGGAACCAGTACGGTGATTTGTTGGGTAGATGTCCACAAGCATTACCTTATGGCCGCAATTAGCATTATGTTTGTGCAGCCGCTCCTTTACGAAAGAAGCAAGCGATGGTATAGTGCGCTTGCCTCTTCGTTGGCCTTCACCAAGTAAAGGCGTAGTGATATGCCACGCGGGCACTGGCAGGAGCATCCCCCAACAATGCCCCCTCTGCTTTCACCGACCGCCCTCACACCGGATGATGAGGGACGCATCCTCAACCAGTTCCTCATTGCCGACCTCGTGGATGCGCTGGATGTGCTTGCCCAGCATGCCGCATTCCTCCTCAGCGATCTTGTCTATGGCGAGCTGATCTTCACTGCTCATCAGATGATGCGCCAAGCCGACGGGCAAACTGCTGTCTTCATCGCCATGAAGCGGCGCATGGTGCAATTGGCGCGCCGCTATGGCATCGAGCGGGGGCGTGAACTGTTCACCTACGAATCCACCCAACGGGGGGATGAGATTATCTTCGTCGCGCTCTACGATATGGCCATGCTCGATCCTGGTTATATCGTGCCCCAACTCGTTGAGATGCAGGCGCAGCATATGAAGACGACCACATCGCTAGTGCTGCTAGAGCAACTCACGGAATGGCTCAATATCACCGAGACGTTTGTGCAACGCGATTACCTTGCCGCGCATCTCGATATCATCGATGGTCGCACACCGGGGTCCATCGACGCCGTACAGGCAGCGCACCAACAAGAACCAGCCCTGCTAGAGGGTGTTAGGGACTCGATATCGACATCCATTGATGGAGTAAGAGCGCGGTAAACGCGACAACATGCAGCCCAGCGACGAGTGCCGGAAGGCGTTCATAGTCGCGTGCCAGTCGCCGGAAGCGTGCCAACCAGGCAAAAGAGCGTTCGACCACCCAGCGGCGCGGGAGTAAGACAAAGCCCCGCTTCGCCTCAGACAGTTTGACAATCTGTAACTGAATGCCCTGTTCGGCCACCGCCTCCGCCGTGCTGGCTCCCGTGTATCCTTGATCGGCCATCATCACCGGGACGCTCCCACCCGTCGCGGCGTTGACGGCTGCCGCCAATTCCCCGGCGTGGGCGCGGTCCTGTTCATTGGCAGGCGAGACGGTCAGTGCGCGATACTGCCCCAGGGTATCCACCGCCAGATGGACCTTGCTCCCTTTGCGTTTCTTGGCGACATCATACCCGCCATGCCCTCCACTTTCGGGCGTTGATTGAATCGTTCGACTGTCCATGATCGCCACCGTCGGTTGGCCGTTGCGTCCGTGCGCTTGCCGAAGCAGCACCACCAGATCATGGGCGGCGTTCTCAACGCATTCAGCGGCCAACCAGCGCCGCGTTTGTTGATATACCGGCGGCCACGGCGGCAAATCATGCGGCATCATCCGCCACGTGGCTCCCGTTCGCACGATCTAGCGCAACCCATTGTAGACCTCACGCAATGGATACTTGCGCTAGCTAACCTCTTCGGGCAACAAGCGCACATACGGCACGAGGAACGCCCATTCCTCATCGCTCACGTCACTGGGATAGGCACTTCGCTCATTCATCTCTCCATTTTACGCCATTTTCGATATTGTGTCCCTAACAGGCTCTGAGCGCCTAGTCTTGCGGGATACCTGAAATGGATTGGTGCAGGGGTGATACGAACTCTTGGGCTACCCACCGGATAATGCGTGATGCAACATGGTGGACGCCGCTACCAGTTCGGGTCGCGGCCAACGAGGGCGAAGAGCTTGGCCTGGGGGTCGGCCTCATCGGCTACTGGCTTAGCAGGGTGATAGATGCCCATGTGGCGCCATTCGTCAGCGTGTGGGGCAATCAGGCTATAAGCGCCTGCGACCAATTCAACCGGCAGCGTGCGGTCGACGCCAATCAATCTGGCGAAGTCGTACGCCCGGAAGATGCGGAAGCTGGTCGGGTGGGTGATGGCTTCGCGGGCCGGAAAATCGCCATAGGTGAAGTGTACTGTGCGATCCGGATCGTAATGATTCCGAATTGCGCTGATGGCGGCATCGGAATAGCGTTGGTAGGCTGCCAGCGGATCGGCGCCTAGCAGGTCGCCATCATACTTGCTGCCGACTTCGGCAATGGTTTTACCAGCAAAGCTGTCGGGGATCCAGGCCGTGTCGTAGGCGTGGTAGTTCAGTATGTCCCGCAGCGTGAGCGTGCTACGGTCCTGCGAACGCCCCAGTTCGAACCACTCTGGCAACGGTAGCGTCAACTGCTCAGGCTGTATC
>JBBQSR010000542.1:0-2911 GCA_038234855.1 Ktedonobacterales bacterium
GGCATGGAGGCATGCTGGGGAAAGGTCGAGTAGCCCAGCGATGCCGTCACCCGCAACGGTTCGGTCAGCCCCGCGACCTCGATGCAGGCGTCCGCGATGGCCGCGCGGATGCGCTCCGCGATGAGGGCGGCATCGATGGCCCCACTGCCCGGCAACACCACCGCGAACTCTTCGCCGCCATAGCGCGCGGGGATGTCGCTGTCGCGCACCGCGCGGGTGATGGCCGCCGCCACCTCGCGCAGCGCTTGGTCGCCGACATCATGCCCATACATCTCGTTGAAGCGGCGAAAGTGGTCGACATCGAGCATGATGGCCGAGACGGGCAGACCCTGGGCCGCCGCGACCGTCAGTTCATGCGTCAGCGTCCCCTGCAAGGCGCGATGGTTGCGCACCCCCGTCAAGGGGTCGTGATAGGCCAGTTGCTGCGCGGCGGCATAGAGGCGGGCACGGTGGAGCGCGGTCGCGATCTCGTCGGCGACGGCTTGCAGCACCTGACCATCGGGGGTGGCCCAGTTGCCCGTGTCAGGGGCAAAGCCCAGCCCCAGCGCCCCGATGACCTCACCGTTGATGCACAGCGGCAGGGTCGTCACCTGGCCAGCCTCGATCCGCCGGGGCACCCCTTGGGCATCTGGCAGGGGAAAGGCCGCGCCGTTGAAGTGTGGCACGCCCGTCGCCAGCACCTGCAACGCGTGCGCTGGGGCATCGGGCGCGATGCGCGTGTTGGTAAAGACGAAACGCTGCTGCGCCACCTTTTCGGCGGGCACCTCGCGGCCCATGTGCATCTCCAGGATGCGCGCGTAGCCGGGGCGGTCGTCGTCACGCAGCAAGAGGATGAAGTTTGGGGTGTTCATCTCACCCATGATGGTGGCGGCGGTCGCTTCACCGATGGCGCGTTCGTCCAGCGCCTGCGCCAGGGCGTGTGCCAGCGTCCGCAGCAAGCTGTTGTAGCGTTTTTCGCGCTGCTCCGTCGTCACATCGCGCACGATGCCCAGCGTCCCCACGGGGGCCTCGGCGGCGTCGCGCAGCGGCACGACCTCCATCTGCACGACCAATTGGTTGCCGTTGGGTTGCACCAGCCGATAGGTTTCTGGTGCTGGCACCTCCTCGCCCCGCATAAGCCGATCCAGCGGATGCGCCGACTGCGGCACCGGCTCGCCCGCCATGGTGAAAAGATGAAACGGGGTGGCCGACGCGGCGACGCGCCACGGGACATCTTGGGCAAAGCCCAAAATTTGCGCGGAAATGGCGTTACGCGCCACCACCGTCCCAGCAGCGTCAAAGATGGCCAGGCCGTCATGCACCGAGCGAAACACGGCGTCGAGCAGCAGTTCGCGTCGTTCGCTGCTGGCGAGAGTGTCGGCGAGCTGATGCTCCAGCGCGGTGCGCGCCGTCACATCATGCCCCAAGACGATGAAGGCGCTTAGGTCTTCGTTCCACTCCGCGCTAAATTCGATCCGCAGTGGGGTGCCGTCGCGCGTATAGACCGTCACCTCGCGCTGCACGCGACGCTGGCCCAGCAGTTCGGGGGTCACATCAGCCTCGACGCGGGCCAGGGCCGCCTCGCCCCCGAAAATCTGTTCCGTGCTCTGGCCCATGACCTCATCCGCGGTGTACCCCAGCGTGGTTAGCAGGGCTTCGTTGCAGCGGACGACGTTGCCTGCCACATCCGTCACCAGCAGCATCGCGGGCGAGATGCTGGCGAGCACCGCCTCGGCGAAGTCGTGCTGATAGCGCAGGGTACTCTGGGCGGATTGCAGCGCCTCTTGCTGCGTTTGCAGCTCTTCCATAGCCTGCGCCAGGTCGGCGTTGCTGCGGGCCAGGTCGTCAGCATGGCTGGCGGTGCGCAGCGCCCCCCGCAGGGTGCGTAACCCGACCAACACCAGCGCCGTCAGCACGGCCTCCACCGCCAGGGCATAGGGGGCGGCGAGATGCGGGGCGCTGAGCCGCGCGGAGGTGAAGAGCACCACCTGCGTCGCCATGATGCCCCCCGCCACCACCAAGCTCGGGCCGTCGCCCAGCAGCATGCCCGCCGTCCAGACCGGCAAGAAGTAGATGAGCGCGAATTTGCCGATGGGCGTGACGGGGGCGGTGCTGGTCAGCGCCATCAGCGCCGCGGCGGCGCTGATGCTGACCAACAACCACGCCGCCCAGCGTTCGCGGTGCTGGCGTAACAGGACGACGCACGCCCCCACCACGATGACTTCACTGATGAGGATCGGCCACGCGTCGCTCCACTCGTCCAGCGGGGTGGGGGTCAGCAGATACCAGGCCACGACGTTGATGGCGGCAAGCAGGGGCAGCAATTGACGCAGCCGCGCCTGATCGATGTCGGCAAGGGTATGGTTGTTGCTCGTCACGTCCCACAGTTGTCGCCACATAGCCATGGTTCCTCGTTTCCCCTGCCGCGCTGGTCTACGATCCATCATCGGCAGAGGCGGGTGTCGCTAGAGGGTCGCGCGTCACCAGCGAAGGGAAAATGGACCAAGCGTGACCGTGGGAAACAAGGGCCTGGTCGGCTGAGCTTTTTGGCAGGCAAGCCGATAATAAGAGTATGTTGTGTTGAGTGGTCACGCTGTATACAACATTTGAGACGCGGTTTCGGCACCGGAACCCGTCTTGTTGCCTCATCTTTTCGTCGGCCAGCGGGGCCAGGAACGTCTGGGACGTTCCTGGCCCCGGCGCGTTCGCGGGGGCACCGTGGTCGCGCTTGCTTCACCCAAATTTGGCCTCGACTGTGCGAAGGAAGATTGTGCTCCGACACTGGGCATGGATGCCCCCACCGTCGGCGGCGAGGTTTTGGGAATTCGTGAAGGAGTCCGAATGCATGCAGTCAAATGAACCGGTGCTTTCCGTCATCAGCCTTGAGCACGGCTACCAGGCTAACGCGGCACTGCGGCACGCCAACGGCAAA
>JBBQSR010000543.1:0-2899 GCA_038234855.1 Ktedonobacterales bacterium
GAGCGACCCCGCCTACCTGCTGTACCTGATGCTCGATGAACTGCTGATCTACGACGAGGACCTCAACCGCCAGATCCAAAACCAAAGCGAATTGCTCGAAGAGCAAGCCCTGACCGACGCGGGCGATTCCTTCCTCGAAGACCTGTTGCACTTCAAACGCTACATCTTTGGGCTGACGGAACTGATAGACCAGCATCGCGAAGTCTTCGTGGGCTTCTTTCGCCCCGACTTCACGGGCGTCGCGGGGGAAGAGGTCGAGGGTTATTTCCGCGACTTGCAGGTGCGGCTGGCGCATCTGCTCAGCATGCTCAACTCGGCCAAGGAGTCGGTCAACAGCGCCTTCAACATCTATGTCTCGCACATGTCGCACCGCACCAACCAGATCATCAAGGTGCTGACGATGGTATCCACGATGCTGCTGCCCGCGACGCTGCTCGTCGCGCTGTTTGGCTCATCGATTCAGAGTGTCATCCCTGGTTTGCGTCCGGTGTGGTTCTGGGTCATGCTGCTCAGCATCGTCGCGTTGTGCGGCGTCATCTTCTTCGTCTTCATGAGTCAGGGGTGGATCGCCCCGCGCCGCCGCGCCGCCACCCTCCCACGCCGCTGAGGCTGGCCCCGCGCACGTCGCCTCACACCGTGGCCGTTATGAGGAAAACGTGCAAGGTGCGCGGCCCGTGGACGCCCTCGACGCGGCTCAGTTCGATGTCGCTGGTGGCTGAGGGACCAGAGATGAGGGTGATCGGGCGCGCCGCGCTGGCGGTCAGCCGCGCGATGCCTTCTGGCACATTGCCCACCACGTCCTCGGCGCGCACCACACACAGGTGCACGTCGGGCACCAGCGACAGCGCCCGCCGCCCTTGTTGTGGCCCGCCATCGAGGATGATGGTGCCAGTCTGGGCGATGGCGAGCGCGCTGCCCGTCAGCACGCCCGCGCAGCCATCCAGGTCGGCGTGGCTCAGCGGAGGTGCATCGCGCACCGCCGTCACCCCGGCTGGCACCCAATCAGCGGGCACATCCGCTGGCAGCGCCACACGGGTGATGCCATACGTCGCGCAGGCCGCCGCGATGGCCCCCGCGAGGTCGCCCGCGCCGACGCGGCTGACACTGGCGCGGTAATCGATCAGGCGCTCTACCAGTTCATCGAGGATGACGGAGCGGGGGCGGTCATCGGCCTGGATGTAGGCGCGCGGGATGGCCGGGGCGGGCGTCGCGTCGGCCAGCGCCGCGCGGATGCCCGCCAACATTTCGGACTTGGCATCGCTCATGGTTGGCCCTCTTCTTTGGCGCGCTGTCGCCACCAATCCCGAAAGGTTTGTTTGGGCAGCGGCTCCAGGTCGCGGGCCGCCGACCAGCCCGCCAGTGGACCGGGTAAATGGTCGATGGTGCCGCCGTGCACGAAAAATCCCTGACCCGCGCGCCCCAACCGCTGCGCTCGCTCGTACTGCTTGGGGTGCGCGAAGACACGGGCGAGTTGGCGCATCGCCACCGCCTCGGGGTCCAGCGGCCCCGCGTGGCCCGCGATCTGCCCGCGCAGATGCAGCAATACCTCGGGGATGTTGATGCTGACCGGGCAAACCTCATAGCACGCGCCGCACAGCGACGACGCGTAGGGCAGCGACTTCGCTTGTTCGACGCCGATCATCTGCGGCGTCAGGATCGCGCCGATGGGGCCGGGGTACACCGAGCCGTAGGCGTGCCCCCCCGTGCGCGCGTAGACCGGGCAGATGTTGAGACACGCCGAACAGCGGATGCAGTGCAGCGTCTGCCGCCCCACCTCGTCGGCCAGTACCTTGGTCCGCCCGTTGTCGAGCAGCACCAGATGGAAGGTCTGCGGGCCATCCCCCGCCGTCACTCCCGTCCACAGGCTCGTATAGGGATTCATCCGCTCGCCCGTCGAGCTACGCGGCAGCAATTGCAAAAAGACCTCGAAATCCGCGAAGGTAGGCAGGATTTTTTCGATGCCCATCACGGTGATGAGCGTCGGCGGCAACGTCAGGCACATGCGCCCGTTGCCCTCCGACTCGACCACGCAGACCGTCCCCGTCTCGGCGATGGCGAAGTTCGCCCCCGAGATCGCCACCTGCGCGGAAAGAAATTGCTCGCGCAGATAGCGCCGTGCCGCGCCCGCCAGTGCCTTTGGCTCGTCGCTGAGATCCTGCCCCTTGGCGATGGTGCGTAAAAAGAGTTCGCGGATCTCGCTGCGGTTCTTGTGGATGGCGGGCACGAGGATGTGCGACGACGTTTCCCCGGCAAGCTGAATGATGAGTTCCGCCAGATCCGTCTCGATGGCGGTGATCCCCTCGGCCTTGAGTGCGGCATTCAGGTGAATCTCGTCGGTGGTGAGCGACTTGACCTTCACCACGCGCTCGGCCCCGGTGCCGTGGACGATGCCCGCGATGATGGCATTGGCCTCCGCCGCGTCGCGTGCCCAGTGCACCTGGCCGCCCGCCGCCGTCACCGCCGCTTCCAGTTGCAGCAGATAGGTGTCGAGGCGCGCCATCACCTCGGCCTTGATCGCCGAGCCAGACGCGCGCAACGCCTCCCAGTCGGGTAATTCATCGACCACGCGGGCGCGTTTGTCGCGGATGGTGCTGGTCGCCTTGCGCAGGTTGCGTCGCAGTTGCGCGTCGCCCAGTGCCGCCTTCGCCGCCTGGGGAAACATCGGCAATGGTTTGATCTTCGTCGCCATCAAGTTGCCCTGCGTCTTTCCCACATTTCGTGTCTTTCGTGTCTTTTCGCGCCTTTCGCGTACAGTCTCATTGCCCCTACTCAGTGTTGGCGAGAATCTCGGCGAGGTGCATGGTGCGCACCCCGGTCCGCAGACGATGCAGGCCCCCGCCGATGTGCATCAGGCACGAGGTATCGGCGGCACACAGGATCTCGGCTCCGGTGTCCAGCA
>JBBQSR010000544.1:0-2898 GCA_038234855.1 Ktedonobacterales bacterium
CCGCGAGCGCCGCCTCCGCCGTCGCCAGATGGTCGGGGTGCAGGTACGCTGGTTCGTCCCAGCCGGTGATGCGTGCCTCCACCAGTTCCCCCGCCTCCGCCAGTTCGCGCAACAGGTCGGCGCTACCCGGCTTCGCGGTGCGGTAATAGTCGGGCACCCAGCGGGCGAGCGCCACGCCCAGTGCCCGCACCGACCGCAGCGCGAATTGCCGCCGCACCGCATCGTAGGGCGGCGCGGCGGCGTCATCCCATTCGGGCAACACGTTTTGGCGTGGCGCGTAGATGCGGTGAAAGTTGGGGCGCGCGGCGACCATCAGTTCGCCCGTGATGAGCAAGCATTCCAGCGCCAGCTTCTCGTCCTTCCAGTTCCACCAACCGCCGCGCTCACCAGCAGGGCGGGTGAAATCCGCCGAACGGGCGGCCCCGCGCTCGGCTACCATCGCCCGCACGCGCGCCACGGCTTCGGGGTGTTCGTCGAGCCAGGTGTGTGTGTTGCGCCACCCCTTGCGGCGATCCAGCATCAGCCGTCGATAGAGGGGGTAATCTTCTATCGCCAAAAAGGAGGCTTCGTGCGACCAAAACTCGAAGATCGCGTGCTCGCTTAACAACTCTTCCAGCCAGTGCAGGGGGAAGTCGCCCAGGCGGCTCCACAGCACCAGATAGGGGCTGCGCGCGACGACATTGATCGTGTCGATCTGCAAAATGCCCATCTGGCGGATCGCCGCCATCACGTCGGCCTTGCGTGCCGCACGGCGCGGGGGGGCCGTCAGCCCCTGCGCCGCCAACAACATCTCGCGTGCCGCCTGCCGCGAAAACTCCATCGCTACTTCCTCGCCTTGCGTCCCCGATATCCCCTCGCATGATAGCACAAACTTTCGAGATCAGGGCGTGTCGCCGCCACGCGAACGCGACGAATGCCGTCTCCGGATGAGACGCCTGTGCGCGGGAGGGCTGATCGGGCGCGACGCAGAGGTCCAACTTCCTAGCGGTACGCGACGCCGCGTGGTACGATAGAGGGTGAATGGTGGCGAACCCACCCCATCACATCTTGACTCCATCAGGTGAGGATATCGTCATGGCTAAGACCGAAGCACTCAATTACCTCTGGTGCGCCCTCGGCACCTTGTTCGCCGTTCCCGGCGTCGCCTTCCTCGTCGGCACCACCTTCCCCCGCAAAAAGTTTGCGAGCACCGTCGCGGCGGTGGTGGGGACGCTCTTTGGCTACGCAGTCACCCTCTACGTCTGGGGCACGCCGCTCAACTCGGTGCACATCGAGGGCGCGGTCGTGCTGGTCGTCGCGTTCTTCATCTCCTCCGTCGTGGGGATGGTGGTCGCGCTAGCCGTCAATTCGCTGATGGCAGGCAATCAGCCCCCGCCGCGCTCATCACAGGTGGAATTTTGAGCCTGATCGCAGGCATCAGCGGCACGGTCGCGGGCAAGACGCTGGATCGCGCGCTCATCCAGGTGGGGGGGCTGACCTTCGCGGTGGCCGCCCCTCTGCCGACGCTGAGCCAACTCGTGGTTGGCAGCGAGGCGGCACTGCACACGCACCTGATCGTGCGCGAGGACGACCTGCAACTCTATGGCTTCGCTACCACCGAGGAGCGCGATCTCTTCGTGACGCTGCTCGGCGTCAGCGGGGTCGGCGCGCGGCTGGGCATCGCCATGCTCTCGACCCACAGCCCCGAGGCCATCTGTCGCGCCATCTTGGGCGATGACGTGGATCGCCTGGCCCGCACCCCCGGCATCGGCAAAAAGATGGCGCAACGCATCGCCCTGGAACTGAAAGGCCCCATCACCAAGCTGATGGCGGGTGCCCCAGCGATGACGGGCATGCCCGCCGCCTCCGCCGCTGATACGCGCGGCCAAGACGCGGTCGATGCCCTCACCGGCCTCGGCTACTCCGCCGCCGAGGCGCAGTCCGCGCTACGCGGCATCCCCGATGGCGACACTCTCACCCTGGATGAACTGATCGTCCGTGCCCTGCGCGTCCTCGCCCGCTGAGCGGATTGGGACGCGCCGCGCCCCTCGCGCCGAAGGGATGACCACCCATGGCGACGCCGCCTTTATCCTTTTACGTCATGAGCCGAATTGAGCTTCCCGCTGATAGCATACTGCGACGTGTCCGGCGCTATGTCTTCCCTCCTCTTGGTTATCTTGCAGCGTTGGCGTTCGTGGCATTCCTTTTGTTGCGCTCATGGCAGGGATTTTCGTGGCCTTGGTTCTGGTTGGCGATGTTCGCTGTATTCAGTTCCTTGTGGACTGTCGTCGAGCCGATTGCCCTTCTCAGATCTCTTCTTCGCATAGATGATAGAGCGATTGCTGCACGAATTTTCGAGGATCCCAAGCTACTACCCTTGCTGGAGCCGCAACCTGATCCGTTTCCTAGCGCGCAACTACCCCCATTTCCGCTTGAGCTTGGCCGGGTACAACTCGCGTTGTCCATGACCAAGGCTACGCCGTCTACCCCGCAACGGCTACATCTTGATAATAGGGTGCGGCTTCGGGTGGCGTCACTCATACCACTGTTCGCCTTCTCTTTTTTGTATCCCTATGATGGGGTTCTTGGCCTTTCAGCACGTTTTGGCGCGAGCTACATTGTGGTTCTTTCTTTGATTGCTGCATCGTTGATCGCCTTATCGCTGGTATCGCTCTTCCCAATTGCTTTTCGCCTTCGCCGTTCACTGGTTACTGTTGCGGAGGATGGCATTCATTGGCAGGTGGGAAAAACGCCCCACCTGATTGCGTGGGGCGACATCCAAGCGATCATACAACAAGCGGAGTCAGGCAAAACAGGCTACATCGTTGTCGGGGACGATGTCGCCCTTCATTGGTATTTTGATGAAAATGGGGCATTGCGCCGACGTTTAGCTGCGCAGGATCTCATGCACCTTATCGT
>JBBQSR010000545.1:0-2892 GCA_038234855.1 Ktedonobacterales bacterium
GCTGATGAGGCCGACCCCCAGGCCAAGCTCTTCGCCCTCGTTGGCCGCGACCCGAACTGGTAGCGGCGTCCACCATGTTGCATCGCGCATTATCCGGTGGGTAGCCCAAGAGTTCGTATCACCCCTGCACCAATCCGTTTCAGGTATCCCGCAAGACTGGGCGCTTATGTTTCACTCACAACGGTACTCTTTTTCTGCGCGAAACCGAGGTGCTCACCCCTCGGTTTTTTCCTTGAGACGTGAGAAAAGAAAGGTTATTGTACTAATTCCCAGTAAAATGGAAGGGAGGAATGCGTAGGAGGCAGACAGCGATGCAGATACGCTATGCGGAAGCGATTGGCGAAAGCCTGGAGGACCTGGCGCAGCACGAACGTCGACTGCGCGGACAGAAGGCGGCGACGCGGGTGCGGCTGCTGCGCTTGCGCAAAAGCGGACAAGCGCGGCATGTAGGCGAGGCGGCCCCGCTAGTGGGCACGCTATCGCCACGCTGGGCTGGCAGCGTTGGAACAGGACTATGTGCCGACGGGCCTGCCCACCCGGCTCACCCCCGAAGCCTGCGCCGCCTTGCATGACGCGATGGAGCGGGGCGAGATTGCGACGCTGGAGCAAGCACGACAGTATTTGTGTGAGCAGTGGGGCATCGTGTATTACAGCCTCAACGGCATCAAGTGGCAGTTCCGCCAGGAGCGCACCCACAAGAAGACCGGACGGACGCGCCACATCCGTTCGTCCGCCGCTAAACAAGACGCCTTAAAAAAACTTGCTATCCGGATTAGTGTGTTGATCGTCCCCGTTTTGAAAGTCTGGCTTTTTAGTAATGAAAGGTTGAAAGCTTTTTTGCGAGAAGCTGATCAACTTTCTGCTTCATGCCGTAAACCGCCACACGATCAGCGCTGGCTGCCAGTATCGAGGCATTCGCAACCGAGCGGGAGTGGCGATAGCAAGTTGAGATGCGCCGCTCGGTTGCGATGGTCCACTCAATGCTGTGATGTATACCCGGCCCCACGAGCCGACAGGACCATATGGTTCATGAAGATGAACCCACGCTTGAGAAAGTTAGACATGCTTGTTCCCCTTACCTATGAAAGCGGCGACGCTAAGTGTTGTACTGGTGATAGCTACCAGCATCTTGGCTGCTCTGTTCACTAACGTAGCCATAAGCAGTGGCACCCAGCGCCGTCAAAACTGAGGGTTTTCTGTTGAGCTTGGTGCGCTATCCTGGCACCAGCATTGTGCCAGGGAGTCATTCACGTTGCACCATTGGTACAGCCTCAGGGGACGCACTAAACGATGCGTTCACAGCGACTCCGCATCTCGCATCGCTAAAAGGTGCTCAGATTCACAATCGAGCCATCTGGATCGAGGCGCGCTACCCCGCCCTTCTGGGTGAAGTTATTGAAAAACACGAGCCGATCCGCTGTAGCACCAAACTGGGTAATCCGTTGTACATTGCCAGGGGCATAGGATTTGAGATTGGTGATCGTCCCATCGGCCTCGATGCGGAAGACGGTCCCCGCAAGGGTGTCGTGGTTATAAGCGAAGACGCGGTCAGCGGTGGCCACGAAGTCGGTGATATTTTGCACATTACCAGGCGCATAGGATTTCAGGTTGGTGATGGTCCCATCCGCTTCGATGTGGAAGACGGTGCCCGAACGGGTGTCGTGGTTATAGCCGAAGACCGCCGTCCCCGTTGCGACGAAATTCGTGAGATCCTGCACATTGCCGGGGCTGTATGTTTTGCGGTTGGTGATGGTCCCATCGGCCTCGAAGGTGAACACCGTTCCTGAGCGGGTATCACGGTGATAAGCGAACACGGAATCCCCCTGGGCCACAAAATGGGTGATCTCCTGCACACTACCAGAGGCATACGTTTTCAGCGTGATGAGCGTGCCATCTGCGCCAATGCGTGCCACGAAACCAGAACGCAGGTACAGATTATAGAAAAAGAGGGTGTCACTGGTAGCGACGATATGCGTCCATAACCCGATGTGGTCGATCTCTTTGAGGAACAGGAGCTGGCCATTAGCATCGACACGCGCGGTAAAGGCCCGCTGGACCGTTTCTCCCTGATACACCATGACCCGGTCGCGGGTCGCGGCTATGATCGACACGCGCAAGCCGACGGGCACGATGGTTGGTGCAGGTGTTGCGCTCGTGGATGTTGTGCTCGTCGGCGTTACGCCAGTGGGGGTTGTTCCGCCAGTGGTCGTTGTCGCTCCCGGTGACGGCGTGGCCTCCGTTGCGGCAAGGCTCCCGGAGGTACAGGCCGCTAAGCCCAGCACCAGGACGAGTGGGATGACACGCTGAAATAGACTATGCATGGATGAACTCCTTGAATTACTCATCTGAACGGCGCGCGATAGGTGGCATCAGCCAGGACGGTTGCTCCTCCATCGCGCGCAATGCTATCTCCGCACAGTGCCGCAGGGCACCGTCATCGCCAAACGCTACGCGCAGGCACACCAAGCTCGGTATCGCTCTTGGCCGCAACCGCGTGGGTGCGGTCGCCTTACGAGACACATGGGGGGGCCAGAGTGATGGTCACCTGACTCGTCGCGTGCTGGCCGCTATCGTCGCTGCCGGTGAGGGTGAGTATATGCGAGACGGACGCGCCACAGTTGACCGTTCGCGGGAGATACAAGGTAGTGGTGAGGGATCTTCCAGTGCCCAGATCCCCCACGATGGAATCTAACCAGCTATAGCGCGTCACCCCTACCGAGCCGGTGCCCACAAGGGTCAACTGCTGCCCCTCGTTCGTGACATTCGCGAAGGTTTGGCCGTCGGCGGGGGACGTGATCGAGACGGTCGGTGGCTGAGGGTCAACGATGAGCGTGAGCCTGTCATTGCTCGTTTGCCCAAAGGTATCAGTCGCAGAAAACGTGATGGTGGTGG
>JBBQSR010000546.1:0-2891 GCA_038234855.1 Ktedonobacterales bacterium
GGCCTCAGCATCGCCTCGGGTACGGTGGCGCTGGCGACGGATGCGCTGCCGCAGCTCTACACGGGTGATGTGACGACGATCTCGGGCGAGAGCACCTGGCGCATCGCCGCGACGGTGGCGCATGGCGCGACGCGGCTGCACCTGAGCATTCGCCTGAGCCTCGACACCAGCAGCACCGTCAGTGGTGACGTGACTGGCGTCACCGCGAACTGAGGGTGAGGGCAGGTGGTTGAAAACCTCGCGATGCTCGCCTGTGGGCGAGGGTAGTGCGTTTTCAATCGCCTGCTGTCTATGCTCCCTTGCCGTCCCTGTTGCGCCGCTCACCTTTCATGTCCGCGCACGTTGCCCTGATCCACGCATGCGGCATTACTTGGCGGTGCTATAGCACATCTTTGGCAAGAATGCTATAGCAGATTGGCACAGTGCACCGCCGACTATACTGGGGATGACATCCCCAGTGGATGCTGCGAAGAGTCGCGCCCCAAGACGCGGGTGCCACCGCGCTCCGCCTCCGCTGTGATGCATCTTACCTCTGCTATAAAGGACGGTCCGTGATGACGACGCCACTGCGGGAATTCCTCGAAATCCCTTATGACCAACTCGAAGAGATGAACTTGGAGGCGAAGTCCAAGCGTCTCGCCCGCGTCGCTGCGGACCAGATCCGTGAAGAGCGCGTGAAGTACCTGACGGACGAGCGCCGCATCAAGGCGATGACGGTGTGCTTCTCGGACCTCGAAGGTCGGCTGCACATGCTCGACTATGACAAAAAGTTCTTGCTGAAGTCGATCGACAATCTGACCTTCGACGGGTCGTCGATTCATGGCTTCTCGGCGCAAAAGGAATCGGACTTGCGGCTGGGCATCGACTGGTCGGCCTTCTATTGGCTGCCGTCGGATGTCTTTGGCGCGGGCAAGGTGCTCGTCTTTGGCGAGGTGCAGGAACGCGACGGATCGGTCTACGCGGCGGATCTGCGTTCGCGGCTGAAAGCCTTTACCACCACACAGTTCCAGCAAAATGGCTATCGCTGCAACGCGGCCAACGAGATCGAGGGCTTCCTCTTTCGCGGCCAGCATGCCGAGCAAAGCTACGCCACGACGCAAAGCCTCGATTTCACCACCACCAGCGGCTACTATCATTCGCTGCCGGGCGATCCGCTGCGCGACTTCATCGATGCCGCGGCGGAGGCGCAGCGCGCCATGGGCTTCTCGAATGAGAAGGATCACCCCGAGGTCGCGCCGTCGCAGTTCGAGATGAACTATTCGCACACCGAGGCGACCATTGCCGCCGACCAAGTGATGCTGTACAAGCTGCTGTGTCGCCAGATCGCGCACCAAAAGGGTGTCACCGCCAGCTTTCTGCCGAAGCCCGTCACGGGCGTCAACGGCAGCGGCATGCACACGAATATGTCGGTTTCTGGCGATGGTCGCAACCTTTTTTATGATGGCGCGGGGCGCGATGGGCTGTCGCAGTTCGGCTGGGGCTATGTGGCGCGCATCCTGAACGCCGCCCCGGACCTGTGCTTGATCCTGAATTCCAGCGTCAATTCGTATCGCCGCCTGGACCCGCACTTCGAGGCCCCCAACCAGATCAAGGCGTCGGCGATCGATCGCGGGTCGATGGTGCGCATCCCTCTGGGCAACCAGAATTCGGCGCGCATCGAGGTCCGCTCCATCGCGCCCGACGCGAACCCGTACCTGGCGATCTACTCGTTGCTGAAGGTCGGGCTGGAGGGCGCGTTGCCCAGCGAGAGCGCCTCTGCGACCGAGCGCTTGCTCTTCGATAACATCTATGATGCCATCGATGCCTTCGCGGGTAGCCCCATCATCGCCAACCTGTTGGGTGCCGAGGTGCAGGATAAGTATGCCCAACTGAAGCGCGATCAAGCGGAACGCTGCCCTCGCCAGTTGGGCACCCTGATCAAGCCCTCCGAGGTGCAGTTCCACCACGAAGTGACCAACCAGCACCTGTGGAACCAATTCTAGATCGCGCTTTGTTGCTTTGTCCTCTTGCCGCCATGTCACCACATGGCGGCGTCTTTGCCTGGTGTGGAAAAAATCACGACATGCTGCCACATGTGCACTGACTATCGCCGTAAAGCAATCTTTTTTGTAATCTCTCCCGCGTTATAAAGGAAGGGCACTCATTTCTTCGACTAATCAGGAGATACCATCCATGCAGATATTTATCGCCTACGCGGCAGGAGACGCGGATGCCGGGGCGCGCTTTGTGGCGGCACTGCGCACTGTCGGGGCTGACGTTTTCGTTGACGCTGAAACGTTCGAGACCGAGGTGCTGCGCCGTGAGCGCAGTCAACGGCTGGAATCCAGTGATCTTTTCATCGTGCTCCTGTCACAACGGGCTTTGGGTTCGAGTCGGCTGCGGGCGCTCAGCAGCCTCTTCTCCGCCTCGGTGCAGGCGCACCCCGCGAAGCGCATCATTCCGGTCTGGCTTGAGCCGCTCGTGCTCGAACAGCTCTGGGCACCGCTGGCGCGGTTGCATCCTATCAGCGGCTCGACTCCGGCGACCTTTGCCGTCGAGCATCTGATCGAGCTGACGCTGGCTGAAGGTGGGCTGCCCCCGCTCCCCGTGGCGACTGATGTCGGCATCCGGGCCGAGCAGCCGACGACACCCCGCCTGCGGCAGTCCCCCAGGGTGGGAAGGCCAGCCGTGCTCGTGGCGGGCGTCATCGTGTTGCTGCTGGTGAGCGCCGGGTCCGCGCTGCTGCTGACGCGCACCGGCGGTGCCCGCGCCACGTCCACGCGTGTGAGTGGTGCCATCACCCCTGGGGCTACGACGGTGGGGCGCGTCGGTGGCACGGCGACGCCCGTGCACCCTGGTACCACGCCGACCGTGGTGACGTCACCCACGGGCGTCGCGTCCCCCACGCCCTC
>JBBQSR010000547.1:0-2881 GCA_038234855.1 Ktedonobacterales bacterium
AGCAGATGCGAGAGCGTTTGCAAGGAACCGATGCCTCGGTGCCACAGAGCTAAGCGTGCCAGTGGGACGACGTGCCGTTTTCTGGCACTGAGATGATGACATCGCAGACCACGTCCCCGCTTGTTACCTACATGATGGTGCAAGTGCTGCTCGATCCCCTGAATGACCGCCGCTATCTCATACAAACGGCTTGATGACATCCTTATCCCCGGCGCACGCACTGCTGGCATGGGAGGGTCAGCCTTCACGAGAAGGTGGTGCTGCCATGGGGGGGTGTGCATTGAAGAGGTAGCCCACGCCAGCTTTGGTGAGGATGTACTGGGGCTGCGTGGGGTCGGCTTCGAGCTTATAGCGCAGCCGATTGATATTGACCTGCAACATGTGGTGTTCGCCCGTGTATTCCGCCCCCCATACGTGTTCGAGCAGCATGTTTTGCGTCAGCACCCGACCCGCGTTTTGCGCCAGATAGATGCAGACCTGGTATTCCGTCGGCGTCAGGGGGATCTCGGTGCCGTCGCGTGTCACCCGATGCTGAGCGAAATCGATGGTGACGCCGCCGATAGTGAGCGGTGGGGTGGCCTCCACCACCTGGGTGGTTTGGCGCACGCTGGCCCGGCGCAGCACCGCTCGCACGCCCGCAATTCATCGATGCGGATGGGTTTGGTCAGGTAGTCATCGGCCCCAGGTCGAGGCCGCGCACCTTGTCCTGGTCATTGCCGCGCGCAGTGATGAGGATGATGGGCACCGCCGAGAACTGCCGCACCTGCTGGCACACCGCGAAGCCATCAAGTTTGGGCATCATCACATCCAGCAGGACGGCATCGGGTTGGGTGGCGACAATTGCTTTGAGGGCTTCTTGCCCATTGGCCGCCGCGTGGGTCGCGTAGCCTTCGAGTTGGAGGTTGCGGGTGATCAACTTCACGATTTGGGGATCGTCATCGGCGACAACAAGCGTCGTTTTCGAGATGGTCATGGTCTACCTATCTACCTCCGCCTTGCTGCGTCGTTTCCCTTACAGTATGCGCGACGTGGCCGCGTTTTGCCAGCCGCCGCCCTACTGGCTCTCGCGGCGAGAGGTTTCTTTGTGACCGTCGCGCCCGCCAAACATTGTGAGCGATCTGTGAGGGAGCGTGCGCCGTTGTGAGGGGAATGGTTGAGACGGTGCGGTATGATCGGTGTATCTCGCTTCAGAGGAGCCCCCCATGACTGAGGAGCATTCCCCACCCTGGCAGACCATGCCCACGCCCTTGCTGGCAGAGGCGCTCAGCAACCTCAGCCATGCGTTCCGCACCCCCTTGGCGGCTGCCAAAGGCTATACGACCTCGCTCATCCGGCATGACCGCCGCCTGTCGCGAGCGGAACGCCGCGAGATGTTGGATGAAATTGACCGCGCCTGTGACCGGCTGCATGCGCTCATCGAGCAAACCATTCAGACGACGACCCTCTTGCAGGGCGGCGTGACCTTACAGTACACCGTGGTGGATCTGGCGGCGGTGACGCGCCAAGCCATCGCCACCGTCACGCAGCAGCGACCTGACCGACCGGTGACGACCTTCATCATCACTGGCGGCGATGGGGTGGGGCATGTCTGGGCCGATGCGGCATGGTTGACGCGGGCACTGGTGCAATTGCTCGATAACGCACGACGGTATTCCCCCCCTGACCGTCCGATCACGATCACGTTGCGCCCCCTGCTCACCGACGCCGGCCCGCTGGCGGAATGGAGTGTCACCGATGAGGGGTTGGGCATGGCGGTGGATCAGGTGCCCCTCATCTTCCTGCCCTTCTATCGCGTCGAGCAGCAACTCGCTCGCACAACCAATGGCCTAGGACTGGGGTTGCCCTTCAGCCAACACCTTATCGCCATGCATGGCGGCGACCTCTCCGTCACTTCCGCGCCCATGCAGGGCAGCCGTTTTTGGTTCACTCTGCCGCTTCTCGCGGCGGAGGCGCTGCCCGATGCATAAGCGGTGCTTCCTTCCTTGTCACCGCATCCAGCAGGGGCGATGCCGCGAGCGTGAGCAGCGGAGAGGCGGAAGCGAGTGCCATTTCAGAAACTCAGCATGATCCGCGCACCCCGAAACCGGATGGGGTGGCCTATCCGGTCGCGGAAACGGACCTGCGCGTTGTGAGCAGCACTCGCGCCCTGAACGAGCGCAAGCAGTGAGAAGCGGCGCTGCATGCCGCGCAACGCGAGGCCGAGCAGGTCAAGGATGATTTCATCGCCATCGCTGCGCATGAGCTACGGAATCCACGAACCGCGCCGCGGCTTCACGGAGATATTGTCGGTGCAGAGGTGCGCGGCCACGGCCTCGTCGCATGGCAACGCGAAGCGATTGTGGCCATCGACCAGACCGCCGTCGTTTGCCCGAACTCACGAGACATCACTCAGCCTGGGCGGGACGTGTAAAGCACATTGATCCGTAGTGTGCCACTCAACTCGTCGCAGCGTGCCAACCGTCAACCAGGAGGAAAGAGGAACAGCGAACGAGGAGATAGGACAGGTCGCTGCGTGGCGCTCCTCCCAAGCGGCACGGATATGGTATCCTTAACCGGGTGCCTTTGCGATGCGGCATGCATGACTATGACCTACAGGATGGGGATAGCTCGCTTGCGGCAAGGGCGCGCTCCCCGACGATCTTTCGCCATCGGTGGTGGGTTCCCGGCGCTGCGCGCCCCGGACCCACCACCGATGGGTGTGGCCGCCCCCAGCAGGTGTCATATGATCCAGCCGCCTTCCCTCGCTCCGCCAGTGCGGGTGTACGATCTGGTGGTCGTTGGGTCTTCTGCCGGTGGCATCGAAGCCCTGTCCACCCTCGTTGCGACCTTGCCACCCGATTTCGCGGTGCCCGTTGTCATCGCTCAGCATCTCGCCCCCGAT
>JBBQSR010000548.1:0-2875 GCA_038234855.1 Ktedonobacterales bacterium
ATCCGCGCCAGACGATGTGGTTGACGGCGTTGTTGTGGATGCTGTAGTACCCTCGCTGGAAACGGTGGACGCCCCAGCCGCTATACCGGCCACGTCCGAGGCGGTCACCGTTCTCGCTGACGCCGCCGCCGACGCACCTGAGGCCGATGCGACATCGCTCGACGCGACGGCAGCGGCCCCAACGGCATCGGTCGCGGAGGAGGAAGCTGCCAGCGACCCAGTGAGCGGCGCAACCGAGATTCCCGCGCCCGCTGACGCCGTTATCGCGCCGCTCATGTCGGGCACATGGATGGACGACCCGAGCGAGGACGAGTACGCCGCAGTCAGTGCTGTCGCCACGCCGAGCGATAGTGCGGCTGAGGAAGCCGTCGATGCAGCGACACTGGCTGAAACCGCTGGCGTGGGCGTGGCTGAGGAAACCGCCGAAGCACCGACACTAGCGGAACCTGCTGGCGTGGCTGAGGAAGCCGCTGATACAGCGACGCTGGTGGAAACCGCTGATATGCGCGTCGATGATGCGCCCGCCAGTGCTGACGAGCCATTGCCCGCTGCGGTCGCGGATGAGGTGCCAGATGACATCGGCAGCATCGCGGATGACGAGGGTGAGACCGCCGAGGCAGCGCCGACGCTGCTGGATGCCGCGACCGCTGACATCCCCGATGAGGCTGAGCCAGCGAGCATAGCGATGCCTGAGCAGGACGTTGCCGCTGCGGTCGCCGATGCCACGCCAGACAGCACCACCGATGCGGCAGCGGCGGACGCGGGCGACACCGTCCCCGCGCCACCGTTGGCGGCCATCGAGCGCGCGGGGGCAGCGGAGCCGCCGCGCCGCCAGGGCGTCCTGAATAGCACGGTCGTCTTGCCGCCGCTCGACCGCGCCGACTACGTCAGCCGCCATCGGCCTGCCTGGCTGGATATGGGCGACCTGGGCAGCCTGCCCGGCATCGCGCTAGAGGCCAACGCCGCCTCGGATGTGCCCGTGGCGTCGTCGCCCTCGGTGCCGTCCTATGGCGCGCTGACCGTCGCCCCCAGCGGCCCCGCCCCCGAGCAGGTCGGCGAGATCGCCCCGGCGGATGCCCCCGCGCCCGCCACCATGGATCTCGCCGACATGGCGGATGTCGCTGAACCCGCCAGCGACGCCGCTTCCCCGCAGGAGGGTCCCACGCCGCCAAGGCCGACGCGTGCGCCCACCCGCCCATTGCCCAGAATCGACCGCGACATCATCGATCCCCCGCGCGAACGCTAAGGGGCGGGGGAACATCTTTATCCTAGCGAGCGCCGTCATCATATCGTGTTAGAGGGGTCCAGGGGGATGACCGTGAAAGCCAGCCTACGTGCCACGCCGCGTATTCACTGCCCAATCGAGCCAGAGATGTTGCTGGCCGAGATCCAGGGGGAACTCGCCATCGACGAGGCGCGGGTGGTGCATCTGCATCTGCGCACCTGCGAACGCTGCTCGGCGCGCCTGGAACAACTGCGCACCGCGTATGAGCAGGTCGCCTCGCTGGCCGAGGTGCCGCACGTGCCGCTGGCCGACGTGCGCGAGACGGTGCTGCGCGACTCGCAGGGCAAGCTGCGCGCCATCCGCATGACGCGCGGGCTAAACCTTTCGGGGCGCGGCATGCTGCTGGGCGCGGTGGCGCTCATCAGCGCGGTCGTCATCCTCATCGTCGCGGTCGTGCGCCCCATCTTGCAGACGCGCTTCCTCAGCACGCAACGCTCGCAAAACGCCATCCTCCATCCGGCCCCAGTGGGCAGCGGCATCTTTTACGCCGAGACGGTCAAGCTCATTCCCGTCACCGTCAACGGCACGCAATGGGATCTCGGCGAACTCATCGCGCTGGACGAGCATTCGGGCCGCGTGGTGCAGTCGATGCCCGCCTCGCATAGCGCCCCCTTCTTGCCGGAACTGGGCATCGGCGCGGGCACGAACATTCGCCCAGCCCTCAGCCCCGATGGCAAAACCCTCATCGAGGCCGCCATCGCCGCCGATGGGCGTAGCCCCACGGCTTTCGCCGCCATCGACACCCTCACTGGCAATGTGCGCTACATCCAGACCCTTGCCCTGCCAGCGGGGGCCGACCAGCAGTCCGATCCGTTCATTCACCATCTGTGGATCAGTTCAGATAACGCGCTCGTTTTCGTGCTGACGGATCTGGCGGTGGGGGGCCAGCGGTCGCCCCGCCTGCTGGAATTCGACCTGGCGACGGGCAAGCAACTGGCCCCTGTCCTGCCGCCGCTGGACGACACGAACGCCAGCGCGACGCTCGGCAACGGATCGCAGACCGTCATCACCACTAGCGCCATGCTCTACAGCGCCGCCGCCACGACCGACACCCATGGGCGTGCGGGCGCGAGCGTCAGCTTCATCGACATCACGAATCGGCGCACCGATGCCACCTTGTTCATCCCTGGCGACTTCCGCCTCTTTGGCCTGGGGGCCACGTCAGATGGTTCGCAGATCTTCCTTTTCAACGGGCACAGCGACACGGTCTACTTCATTTCCGCTAAGAGCCGCTCCGTCGTCAATTCGGTCGATCTAGGCAACCCCGGCACGCCGCCCCCCAGCGGAGCCGCCCTGCAAAATGGCGAGTCCGTCGCTATGGGCATCTCGAATGATGGCAAGAATCTTTTCATCGCGCTCGATGCCACCGCTGATACCCCGCGCAACTTCGAGTTGTATGATGTCAGCATCGCGCAGCAATCCTTCGTTTCGGTGACGCAGTTGCCCCAGGCCATCGGCCCGGTCGCGCTGACCAGCGACGGCAGCACCATCATCATGCTGCGCAACGGTGGCAAGCTGGAATGGCTCTCAGTGGCCGATCCGAAATTACCCGCCGCCTGGGTGACGCTCAGCGACGGCGCGCAGATCATC
>JBBQSR010000549.1:0-2872 GCA_038234855.1 Ktedonobacterales bacterium
TCGACGGACATCGGGCGGTCGGTCCCATGGCCGATGACGGGGGGCGCGGCCTTGAGGGTGGCGAGGTCGGGCCACAGGTGTGTGCCACCCTGGTTCGCCGTGCCGGGACGCTCGATGCGGTCGCTCAGCAGCGTCGTCATGGCGTCGGCGGCATCCTGGGCGTGCAACCGCAGATCCTGCGCCTCGGTCTGGGGCAACTCGCGCACATGCATCTCGCTGGCCCATTCGCGCAGCACGTCCGCGCCCAGCCGCGCGGCACAGTAATCCGTCGCGGCGGTGCGGGGGAAGCGGATCATCGCCGGGGCGACGCTGCCGATGCGCGCGTCGGGGTTGGGCACGCGGCCATGCGTCTCTTGCGTGTGCCGGAAGATCTCAGCATTCAGCGACGCGGTGCCGACGAAGCCAAACAGCGCCTCCGCGACGACATAATGTACCGTGTTGGCGTCGATGAATGTACCCCGATCGGTGACTTCCTCGAACATATAGCAGAAGTTGACGGGGGGCAGTTCGCCGCCCTGGGGCACCAGATCGGCCACCCAGTCGGGGTGCGGCCTCGTCAGATTCGCCGGATCGCTATGATAGTACGGCACATTCACCAGGACGAAGCTGACGGTCGGCTTGAACTGATAGAAGTCGATGCTATGGTTGATGATGTCGGCGACGCGGCTGGGCAGATCCGACGCGGCGCTGCCGACGATGAAGATCTGGGCCAGCGGCGAGGGCGCTTCGTGGTCGGCATAGGCGATGTCTTGGTAGACGCCCTCATGCTGCACGCTGGCGAGCGCGAAGCGAAAGAGCGCGTCCAGGTCGCCCCGCCCCTGTGGCGCTTCGGGCGGCAGATAGCCCACCACCCCGCCCGCGCCCATCCCCGCGAGCGTGGTCGCCAGGGGCAGCACCTCCGCCGTGTCGCCGTCATAGGCACGCAGCAGCCCGATCCCCGGCCATAGCGCGGGGTCCAGTCCGGCGCAGAGGTCGCAGAAATGATCATAAGTCGACTTCACCGTGCTGCCATTGCGGTCGCGTGCCACCGCCGCGCCCATGGCCGCGCCCTCGTCGGCGAAGATGATGATCGTCGGACGAAAGTGCATCGGAATGGCGGATTCCATAATGCATCCTTACCCTTCTGCCTGCGATGGCGGCTCTGGCTCGTTAAGGAGCGAAATGGATGGGAACGCGAGATGGGTCGAAATGACACGAGGTAGCTCAGACAACCTTTTTCGCGTTGTCTCGCTCATAGTTTCGTGTCATTTCGCGTTCCCATCCTTCTCTCCCGCAAACCAAGCTACCTGATCAATATCCCTGACGAGGATCTCTCCCCGGATTATACGACGCCCCGCCGTTTGGTGGATCGTTCGGCCCAGGACCACCATTGAAGCGCGGGTCCGGCTGATAGCCCGAGAAGCCCCCACCGCGTGGCGGGGCGGGCGGCGGATAAGCTCCATTGCCATTCCCATTACCGTTGGTGCTGGGGTTCATGGGGTCCTGTTCCTCGCGGATGACGCGGCCCAGCAGGCTGGCACCGTAGCTGCTGTGCGGCCCCTGGTAGTGCATCGCCGTGGGGTCGGTGACCAGTTGCTCCATCTCGCCGCTGTTGTGGACGGGCATGCCCTTCTGGCCATAGTTGGGCCAAGCGCGCGGATAGCCCGCCCAGTTCGCGCTTTCCAGATGCATGTCTTGGCCCATCCACGCGCCCTCGTGGAAGAGGTAGTCGGCCATCATGCTCTGGCTGTCGCGGTAGAATGCCCGGACGGTCGAGAGGCTGACACCGTGCAGCCCGTACACCAATTGCATGCGATGCGGATCGTGCAACTGGTTGAAGGTCGGGCTGATGTTGCGGCGCGTCATCGGCCCCATGCGGTCGATGGCTTGGTCGATGATCTGGCGGTCGGGCGATCCATCCTCGGTGTTGATGCCCAGATAGAGCGTCTGCATCAGGCCAGCGGGACCGCCACGATAGAGCGACTCTTCCTGCACGATCATCTCGCCCATCAGTTGCCGCATCCGGCCCAGGTGGGTCAGGAAGACGCCGCTGATCGGCTCGAAATTGCTGGTGCCCAGGCCGATCTCGATGAGGCTAAAGAGGTTGTGCTTCATCAGTTCCTGGGTGTATTCGCGGGTGAAGAAGTCGACGACGCGGGCGGGCAGGCGTTGGCGACCGTAGGCTTCGAGGTCCGCCGCCGTGATGTCGCGGCTGCGCGTCTGCACCGTGTCAGTCTGGTTGACATCGTGCAGGTACTGCCGGAACTGCTGGATGTAGTAGTCGCGCGTGGCGTCGTTGAATTCTTCGATGGCGACGTGGTTGGTCGACACCTCGTGGCCGCTCTTGATGGTCGTCGCCCAATAGATGCGCTCGATGGCCAGGTTGCGCTGCCCCACCCGGTCGCCCAGCTCGGGGATATCGAAGATGTGGAATTGGTGGGCGTGGCGCGAATCCAGCTTGCCCTGCCAAGCGAGGCTCTGGCGGCCATCCATGGCGTATTGGTTGATGGTGCGGTTCAGCTCGTCGCCATCGAACCAGCCCTTCTCGCGGGTCATCACGTCCTGCACCTGCTGGATCAGTTGGCGCAGGACGTCTTTCAGTTGCTTGCGACGCTCGAAGCGGGGGACGTTACCGATGTTGTAGTTGAAGGCTTGCAGCAGGGCGTCCGTCCGGCGCTGCGTGCGCGGGCGCGTCATGAATTCCGGCGGCTCGCCAGGGAGCGGGATGCCGCCCCAGCCGTCGCGGCGCGTCAGGTCTTGCTTGAGGCCGTGCAGACTGTTTTCGTCAGATTCGCGCGGCGCGTCGATCTCGTCTTCGTTTTCCAGGTCGCGCAAGACGTATTCGTACTCTTGCTCTAGGCCGAGCAGGTGGCGATAGCGCCGCCCGATGACG
>JBBQSR010000550.1:0-2868 GCA_038234855.1 Ktedonobacterales bacterium
CCATCACGAACCCCTTCTACACGGTCGCCAGCAGCGATATGACCAATAATTTGTGAGACGGTGAGGCGGTGTCCTTTGATGATGGGGCGTCCTCCCATCGTTTCGGGGTCAGATACGATGCCTGGGAAAATTTCAGTCGCGGCCATATCCCGTACCTCGCCTTCATATTTCCCGTATCGTACCACCATTCCCCCTACCGTGCGCCCGCCGTCTCGGCGGCGCGCAGCAGGGGGGCGAGGAAGCGCCCCGTGTGGCTGGCGGGGTGGCGCGCGATGTCCTCGGGCGTGCCGGTGGCGACGATCTGGCCGCCGCGATGGCCGCCCTCGGGGCCGAGGTCGATGATCCAGTCGGCGGACTTAATCACGTCCAGGTTGTGCTCGATGACGACGATGGTGTTGCCCGCGTCGGCCAGCCGCTGCAACACGGCCAACAGGCGGTCGACATCCGCGAAGTGTAGGCCGGTCGTCGGCTCGTCGAGGATGTAGAGGGTGCGGCCCGTGGCGCGGCGGGCGAGTTCGGTCGCCAGCTTCACGCGCTGCGCCTCGCCGCCCGAGAGGGTCGTGGCGGGCTGGCCCAGCTTCACATAGCCCATGCCCACGTCGCGCAGGGTCTTGAACTTGTTCGCCAGCGAGGGGATCGGCGCGAAGAAGTCCGCCGCGTCCTCGATGGTCATATCCAGCACATCGGCGATGGTCTTGCCCTTGTAGCGAATCTCGAGCGCCTCGCGGTTGTAGCGTTTGCCGTGGCAGACCTCGCAGGGGACGTAGACATCCGGCAGGAAGTTCATCTCGATCTTGATGATGCCGTCGCCGTGGCACGCCTCGCAGCGCCCGCCCTTCACATTGAAGGAGAAGCGGCCTGGCCCATAGCCGCGCGTGCGCGATTCGGGCACCTGCGCGAAGAGTTCGCGGATGGTCGTGAAGGCCCCGGTGTAGGTCGCGGGATTCGAACGCGGCGTGCGACCAATCGGCGACTGATCGATGTCGATCACTTTATCCAGCGCGCCGATGCCCTCGATGCCGTCGTGGTCGCCAGAGCGCGACTTCGCGCGGTTCAGGTCGTGGGCCAGCTTGGGATAGAGGATGCCATTGACCAGCGAGCTTTTGCCCGAACCCGACACACCCGTTACCGCCGTGAAGGTGCCCAACGGGATATCGACCGTCACATCCTTCAGGTTGTGTTCGCGGGCACCCCGGATGGTGAGAGATTCGCCATTGCCGCGCCGCCGCTCGGTGGGGACGGGGATGCGGCGCTGCCCCGACAGGTATTGGCCTGTCAGCGAATGGGGGTCCGCGACGACCTCGTCATAGGTACCCTGGGCGACGACGTGGCCACCGTGCGCGCCCGCGCCGGGACCGATATCCACCAGATGGTCGGCGGCGCGCATCGTGTCTTCGTCGTGCTCGATGACGATGAGCGTGTTGCCCAGGTCGCGCAGTTGCTTGAGGGTATGGATCAGCCGCATGTTGTCGCGCTGGTGCAGCCCGATGCTCGGCTCATCCAAAATGTAGAGCACGCCCGACAGGCCCGAACCGATCTGCGTCGCCAGGCGGATGCGCTGCGCCTCGCCGCCCGACAGCGAGTTCGCCGTGCGCCCGATGCTGAGGTAGTCAAGGCCGACATTCATTAGGAAGCCGAGCCGCGCGCTGATCTCTTTGAGGATCTGGCGGGCGATGATGCTTTCGCGCTCGGTCAGCCGCGCGTTGAGATCAGCGAAGAACGCCTCGGCCTCCTCGATGGCCAGCGTCGAGATGTCGTAGATGTTGCGGTCGGCCACCGTCACGGCCAACGCCTCGGGGCGCAGCCGCTTGCCCGTGCAGGTGGGGCAGAGCCGCGCCGACATATACTGCTCCATCTCGGCGCGCATGTGCTCCGAGCCTTCCTTGTAGCGCGTCTCGACGAAGGCGACAATGCCCTCATACGTGGTGCTGTGCTCGCGCGTGACGCCCGCCTGGTTTCGGTAGCGGAAGGTGATCGGCTTCGGGTCGCCATGCAGGACGATGCGGATCTGCTCGGGCGTCAGGTCGCGCCAACGGGTGCTCAGCTTGAAGCCGTGGCGTTCGCCAGCGGCGGCGAGTTGGCGCGAATACCACTGGCTCTGCCCCGCGACGGTCTGCCAGGGGCCGAGCGCGCCTTGCTCTAGCGTCAGGTCGGCGTTGATGACGATCAGGTCTTCATCGACCTCCAGCTTGGTCCCCAGGCCGGTGCAGTCCGGGCACGCGCCATGGGGATTGTTGAAGCTGAAGGTGCGCGGCGCGATCTCTTCGATGGAGATGTTGTCGTACACGCACGCAAACTTCTCGGAGTATAGCCGTTCGTCCGCGACCGCGCCATCCTCACCGAGGATCGCCACCAAAATGACGCCCTCGCCCAGATTCAGCGTCGTTTCCACGGAGTCCGCGACGCGCTGGCGCATCGTGTTGGGCTTGTCGGCGGCGGGCGGCATGACGGGGGCGAGCGCGGCCTCGCTGGCGGCGCGCTCCATCTCAAAGACGTCTTCGTCCAGCGGTTCGGCGTCTAGCAGGTCGCCCATCGCTGGCGCGGTGTGGGCGTGCCCGTTGCCATTGCCGTTGATGGCGTAGGCGGCGGATTCCTCCGCGACCATCGGCAGGTCATCTAGCTCGTCGTCCAGGCTCAGCGAGGGCAGGCCGCCGTTACGCCGCCCGCCTGGCAGGGCCGTCAGCCCGCCACGCGCTGTGCCGTTGGTGAGCGATCTCCCCTCGCCATCCGCGAGAGGCGCGGCGGGGTCGGGGGTGGGGCCAGCTACTTCCTCGGTGTCGTGGCGAATCACGAGGCGGTCCACGACCACATCGATGTCGTGCTTCTTTTGCTTGTTGAGGTCGATGGGGTCGCTGAGGTCGCGGATCT
>JBBQSR010000551.1:0-2866 GCA_038234855.1 Ktedonobacterales bacterium
AGCACCCCCAGCGCCACATGAATGCGCATGTTGTGCTGCGTGCGCACCGTATAGCCGATCCCCTGCGCGGCGAAGACGAAGCTTTGCACCAGCGTCGCGCGGTTGGGGGCCAGGGGATGATCGGGCAGTGGATCAGAGGCGGTCTTCATCGGAAAAACATCCATTTTCGTGCAATCGCTTTCCTGCTCAGCGGTGAATGGCGAGCGCGGCGAGGATGGCCCGTTGATGCGCCACCATCGCGTGATACCCCGGTTCGTAATAATCATCATAGCCGAGCAGATGTAGCGTGCCATGCGCCACCAGGTAGCAGCACTCCCACCACGCGCTGTGCCCAGCCTCGGCGGCCTGGCGATCCACGGTCGGCGCGGCGATGATGATGTCTCCTAGATGGAACGGTTCGTCGCCCTCGGTCGGTGCCAGCGCGGGACTTTCGGGATCGACCACCACCGGCAGCGCGTCATCACTGAAGGGCTGCTCGTGGCCGTCGTCACCAAATGGCCGCTCTACCCACCGCTCTTGCGGCGGCAACGCCAGCAGCGGCGCGTCGCTCTGCGGAAACGAGAGGACATCCGTCGTCTTGTCGATGCCCCGGTAGCGAGCGTTGACACGCCGCATCTGGGCATCCCCGGTGATGACCATGCTGACCTCGAAGGCCCCATGCAGCCCCACCCGCGCGATGGTGGCACGGATGACGTCCGTCAGGCGCGCGGCGGCGTCGGTGGGCAGGTGTGCCCACGCGACCTCGGCGCGCAGGTCCAGCAGCACCGTCACGGGTGGTGCGCTCATCGTCGGCCCTTCCCTTCCATCAACAGCACGAGAGCCAACGCGGGTAGGCGTTGGCTCTGGCGGGCACATGGCGCGGTGCCACGGCTAGTGCTTCGCGGCGGCCTTGCGCATTTTGCGCAGGCGTGCGGCCTCTTTGCGTTTGCGTTCGACGCTGGGCTTCTCGTAATGCGCGCGACGGCGCGCCTCGGCGAGGATGCCATCTTGCTGAATCTTGCGGTTGAAGCGTTTGAGCGCGGTTTCAAAGTTGTCATGATCAGCGATGCGAATCTCAGACATGTGTTTCCCTCCCCTCGTGGTCCGATTCAGGGGCTGGAGGGAAAGCACACTCCACGTGCCTCGTTTCGGCATGGGCGATGGGGTGACATCGCCATGGGCCACCTTGACCAGCATGAAGTATATGCCACCGCGCGCCCCCCTGTCAACCGTGCGCCAGCCAGGGCTATCTCGTGCGGGCAGGGCGAGCAGCCGATCGCGCGGCGATGGTTCGCCCCAATTCGCCGTATAGTTGACTTTCAGGGGCAATATGCTACCATATTCACGACGATGATCCAGGCGTTCGGATTCTGCGTAGTGGGGGAACATCAGTGAGCGTCTCGTACACCGCCGCCGACCACGGCCAATTCCCGTGGCGTACCCAGGTGGAAATACCCGCCGCACGACAACAGACCTTGCGCGAACGGCTCGCGGTCGTCGCTGACACCACACAGGGCGTCTATCCCTTTCGGGGATTCACGCTCTCGCGTGCCGACGTAGAATGGTTGCTGGTCATTCAGGGGCCAATCGCGTGGGGCGACGAGACGCAGCGTCAGCGGTGGGGGCTGGACCTGCGTGGCGCGCTGCTGTGCGGCGAAGACCTCAGTGGCTTGCCCCTGGCGCGCCTGCGTGGTGGGCTGACCGTCGAAGAGCGACACGCCCTGGCGACGCGGTTGCCGCCCGAAACGGTGGCGTCCCTCACCGACGCCGCCGCCATTTACCTGGTCGGGGCGAAGCTGCGGCTGGCACACCTGGAAGGTGCCGTGCTGCGCCAAGCCCATCTGGAAGGGGCCGACCTGACCGGCGCGCTGATGGGCGTATCGGAGGAAAGCGGCTTCCTCGACTTTTCGCACGAGGCGCGCAAGAAAACCGGGCTGTACGAAGCGCAACTCAAGGGCACCGACCTGCGCGAGGCGCACCTGGAGGGAGCCATCCTCAGCGCGACGAAGCTAGAGCGCGCGGTCCTGATCGGCGCGCATGCCGAGGGAGCGGATTTTTTCGTCGCCCACCTCGAAGGGGCCTTCATCAACGAGGGCCACTTTGGCGGTAAGCGCATGGACGCCGCGCAGCTCGCCATGGTGCGCGCCTACCTGCCCGATTTCCCCGAGGAACTGCCCCCGGCGGACCTGCGCGGCGTCTTTTTCGACGCTGCCACGTCGATGTGGAACGCGGTGTTGTGGAATCCGCAGCACCGCGACCGCCGCAACCGTCAGGTCGTCGCGCGCTTCGCGGATGCGCGATGGAGCGGCGCGAATGTCGCCGTCATCGACTGGAACGCCATCACCATGCTCGGCGACGAATACGACGCGCGCGGCTTCACCCCGCCGGGCAACGACAAGCCCAAGGCCCGCGCCGTCCCAGACCGCCGCGCCGCGCGTCGCAAGAAGCTGGACGACTACCTGGCTGCGGTGCGCACCTATCGCCAGGTCGCCGCCGCCCTGCAAGCCCAGGGCAGCAACGAAGACGCCAGCAAATTCTCGTATCGCGCGCAATTCTTGCAGCGCCAGGTGCTGCGGCGGCAGGGGCGCATCGGGCAGTACATCTTTTCCATCTTGCTCGACTCGCTGGCGGGCTATGGCTACCGTCCGGTGCGCAGCCTGGTCGCCTATGCCACCATCATCGTCGGCTTCATGGGGCTGTACCTGTTGAACGCGCACTTCGTCGCGCCGCACCTCACCTGGGATGAAGCGGTCGTCCTCAGCATCAGCAGTTTCCATGGTCGGGGCTTCTTTACCCAGCAGATCACGCTGGGCGACACCTATGCCCGCCTGGCCGCGCTCGAAGCGGTGATCGGGCTGCTGATCGAGATCAGCTTCATCGCCACCTT
>JBBQSR010000552.1:0-2849 GCA_038234855.1 Ktedonobacterales bacterium
ATGGGCAGACCCAACAGGCCCATCCGTCCCATCTCTTTGATCAGTTCCAGTGGGAACTCGGAGCGGTCATCGATATCTTTGGCAATCGGCTTGATCGCGTCTTCGGCGAATTCGCGGCACGTCGCGCGAATGGCGGCCTGCTCGTCGGTGAGCGTGAAATCCATCGTCGGACCTTCTTCTATCAGGTATCATGGTACCAGTCAGTGCGGCTGGCTAAACGGAAAATGAACGCCATTGTTCATTATATCAGACCCATGCTTACGATCAGACCCAGGCCAACCGCTCATCAGGGCACCACCGTGACCCCATTGATGGTCGCGGCCAGGGTCGTCTTCCACAGCAATTTGCCGTGGCTGGCGTCAAAGGTCAACAGATTCGCCCCTTGGATGGCATAGAGCCGCCCCGCCGCTGCTTGCGCATAGCGCATCTGTTTATAGGTATTCGCGTTTTCCGGGGGAAAGGTGAAGCGCCAAAGTTCCCGGCGTTGCAGGGCATCGACGGCGGTCATCACGAGCTGCTCGGTCTGAAAGACGTGCTGCGCATCCACCACGATGTTGGTCGTGCTCACAAAGAAGATGCCGGGCGTGTCTGACGCCAACACCTGACTACCCACCACGGGGAAGCTGCCGCTCATCTGCCCATCGCGCGCGGCATAGCTGGCGAGCAGCAAGTCAGACGCGGCAGCAGTCGAAGACGTGGCAGTCGTCTGCGCCATGGTCAGAAAAATATGTCCGTCGCTCAGGCCTATCATCTGCGGGCCAGCCTGGGTCGTCGTGCGCCAGCGCGTCTGCCCCGTGGCAGCATCGAGCGCGAGCAGCGCGTAATCTACATTCCCACCAGAGGTGGCGGCATCGTAGGTCGTGGCATAGAGGGTCGCGTCATCCGCGTAAAGCGGATTGCCATGCGCGAAGTCCCACAGGAAGCCCGTCAGCAGATGCCACACCGTTGCCCCGGTCGTGGCATCTAATGCCAAGATCACCTCCGTCCGGCTCGTATCGCCAGGGATGGTCAAGGTAGTATCAGGCCTGACGACATAGACGCGGTTCCCCTGAACGAGCGGCGTGGGAACCGCGCTGAATTCATCGAATGTATGGCTCCACGATAGTGCCCCGTCCATCACCTGAAGCGCGTACAGATAAGAATGGTTGCACGTATCAAAACAGATCTCATTCGACGTCACATAGAGCCGATCGCCAACGACCATCTGCGTATCGTGACGCAATGCCGCCAGCGATGGATTCCCCGACGCCAGGGTGGTCTGCCAGAGTGTGTGGCCGTCGCTCAGCCGCAGCGCATAGGCTACACGCTTGCTCTGTGGGGACGCGATGGTCGTCGCGCTCACATAGATCACATCATTGACGACGATCGGTGGCGAAAGGAAGACCCCGATTTCCACGTGCCAGCGTTCTTGGCCATCAGCGACACCCCGCGCGCTCAAGCGGCTGGCAACTTGATGGTCAGGTGACATTTGCTCGGATGGCATCAGCACCAATCCACCCGCGACGACGGGTGCAATAGCCGTCATCGGCAGATTATCCGTGGTCGAGTCATCCCAGCGAAACGAGCCATCAGCCGTTTTCAGCGATGACACCGTGACTTGTACGGGAAACGACGCCATGGTCAGTTGTTTCGAGGTACTCACATAGATGCCAGCATCGTGCGTCGCCGGTCTTGCCGATGTCGAGGCACACCCCGCACTGCCGATCACTACACAAACAGCCAGTGTCAGAAATCGTGCAATAAAACGCCCCATACGCTGTCTCCTTGTCGCCATAGCAGCAAAAGCACCAACACACGTGCTCTCTCATAGGGCGCACTTCCCCATCATTTGGGGACAAGAAAAGAGAAATCGGGCACATATCAACCAAGGAACCCTGCAGTTACCCCTTCGCCGCGACGAGCAGCACGAGGAAATCGGCCAGGTCTGGCGGCAGGGGGCTGGTGAAGTCAAGCAGCGCGCCCGTGATGGGGTGGGCAAAGGCGAGCCGCGCGGCATGCAAAAAGATGCGGGGCGGCATCGGCGGCTGGCTGCGGCCATAGAGCGGATCGCCCACCACGGGGTGCCCCACGGCGGCACAATGCACGCGGATCTGATGCGTGCGGCCCGTCACCAACGTCAGCCGCAGCAGCGACCGCCCACCGTAGCGCGCCTCGGTGCGGAAGAGCGTGCGCGCCGCCCGCCCGCCCTGCGTGACGACGGCCATCCGCTGTCGCTGGCGTGGGTCGCGCCCGATCGGGGCCTCGATGGCCCCCTCCGCTGGATCGAACAGCCCCTCGACCAGCGCCAGATATTCCTTGGTGATGCTGCGGGCGCGCATCTCGCTGCCCAGCGCCACCAGGGTGGCGTCGTCTTTCGCCACGATCAGCAGCCCAGAGGTATCTTTGTCGAGCCGATGGACGATGCCCGGTCGAGCGCCGTCGCTGCCGCCCAGCGTCGCGGTGTGCCCCAGCAGCGCGTTCACCAGCGTGCCGCCGCTGTGGCCAGGTGCCGGATGGACCACCATGCCAGCCGCCTTGTCGACCACCAGCAGATACGGGTCCTCATAGATGATGCGCAGGGGGATGTCCTCAGCGAGCGGCACAGGGGAGGACTGCGGAGGGCTGGCATTGCCGGGCAACTGCACCACGTCATCCAGCACGACGGTGTAGCTGGCCTTGGCGGCGTGGCCATTCACGGTGACGCTGCCCGCGTCGATGAGCGCCTGGGCACGGGTGCGCGAGACGGTCGCGGCCACGCCCGCGATGTAACGGTCGAGTCGCATCCCTGCGTAATGCTCGGTAACGGTGAAGGGGCCTTGCGGTGGCGAGGTGTCGATGATCACGAGCGCCGCTTGCCCTTGCTCTTGTTG
>JBBQSR010000553.1:0-2846 GCA_038234855.1 Ktedonobacterales bacterium
GTCCTTGTATTTCTTGAGCGCCTCGTCTCGCTGGTCGTCGGAGTAGACCCAGGTGACGTCACTGCCCTTCTGGATGCGATACAGCGGCGGCTGCGCGATGTAGATGCGCCCTTCGACGATCAGGCTCTCGAGGTGCCGGAAGAAGAACGTCAGCAGCAGCGTGCGAATATGCGCGCCGTCCACGTCAGCGTCCGCCATGAGGATGACGCGGCCATACCGCAGCTTTTCCATCTCGATCTTCTCGCCGACGCCGACGCCCATCGCCGTGATGAGGTTGCGGATCTCTTCGTTCGCCAGCATCTTGTCCAGCCGCGCCCGCTCCACATTCAGGATCTTGCCGCGCAGGGGGAGGATCGCCTGGAAGTGGCGGTCGCGGCCCTGTTTTGCGCTGCCTCCGGCGCTGTCGCCTTCCACGATGTAGAGTTCGCAGCGTTCGGGGCGACGGTCCGAGCAGTCGGCCAGCTTGCCGGGGAGGGTCGAGTCGAGGGCGTCTTTGCGGCGCACCAGTTCGCGCGCCTTGCGGGCGGCCTCGCGGGCGCGGGCGGCATTCAGACTCTTTTCGAGGATGCGCTTGCCCTCGCCGGGGTTTTCCTCCAGGAATTGCGCCAGGGCCTCACCCAAGACCTGATCGACCTGCACGCGGACATCAGCGTTGTTGAGCTTGCCCTTGGTCTGGCCCTCGAACTGCGCCTCGGGGAGCTTGACGCTGATGACGGCGGTCAGGCCCTCGCGCACATCGTCGCCCGAGAGGTTCGACTCGTTCTCTTTGAGGATGTTTTGCTTGCGGCCATATTCATTCAGCGTGCGGGTCAGCGCGGTGCGGAAGCCGGTGACGTGCGAGCCGCCATCCACCGTGTTGATGCCATTGGCGAAGGAAAAGAGCGTCTCGCTGAAGCTGTCGTTATATTGCAGCGCGACCTCGACCAGCGTCTTGTCCATCTTGCGTTCGACGTGCAGGGGGCGCTGCTGCACGACATTGCGGTTCTTGTTGAGGTGGCTGACGAAGGAGCGCAAGCCGCCCTCGAAGTAGTACGTCACCTCGTTGCCGTCGCGCTCATCCTTCATGTAGATGGTGAGGCCCCGGTTCAGGTAGGCCATCTCGCGGAGGCGCTGGGCGATGACGTCAAAGCTGAAATCGCCCGTCTCCATGATGGTGAGGTCGGGCTTGAAGATGGTGATGGTGCCGGTGCCCTGTGACTTGCCGACGACCTTCACCGGACCCTGAGGGATGCCCTGGCGATATTCCTGGGCATAGAGCTTGCCGCCGCGCTTGACCTCGACGCGACAAAATTCCGAGAGCGCGTTCACCGCCGAGACGCCGACGCCATGCAGGCCGCCGGACCCCATCTTGTAGCCTTCGCCACCAAACTTGCCACCCGCGTGCAGGGTCGTCATGACGACCTCCATCGTCGAGACGCCGGGGCGCTGCGGATGCTCATCCACGGGGATGCCGCGTCCATTGTCTTCGTTGCGGACGGAGCCATCTTTTTGGATGATGAGTTCGATGTGCGTGCAACCACCGTTGAGCACCTCATCCACGGAGTTATCCACGACCTCATAGACGAGGTGGTGCAACCCGCGCACGTCGGTGCTGCCGATGTACATGCCTGGGCGCACGCGCACGGCCTCTAGGCCCTCGAGGATGCGGATGGCGTTGGCATCATATGCTGGCCCCGCCACGGGGGCTTTGGGGGCGCGCTTGGTGGTCGCGGTGCGGTCATTGTCGCTGACAGTGGTCATGGGTATCCCTTCTCAGGCGCAAGCTTTCCCGTCACCTGCCCGGCACCCTGGCGAAACGAGGTTCGCCATAGGGGAAACGCGGGGAGGAACGCAGCGTTGCGCCGGTTTTGCCTACATCTATATATGTCTACCCCTATTATACCACATTCGTCGCATGGGGGATCGCCGTCTAGCCCAGGCGGTGAGCGCGATGGTGGCATGAGGGAAGACCTCGTAGATAGCCATTCTGGCTGAGGCAGGTCGAAGTGGCAGCACATGCGCCGTGGGGAGCGAATGCTGCCAGCCCGCTAGATGCGTGCCATGCGATAGCCCAGGCCGCGCTCGGTGATGATGAGGCGTGGATGGGCGGGTTCTTCCTCGACCTTGCCGCGCACGTGGCGGATGTGCACCTTCAGATAATCGACCTCGTCCAGATATTCCTCACCCCAGACGTTGGCGAGCAGCGATTTGTGGGTCATGACGCGGCCCAGGTTGCGCGCCAGTTGCGCCAGCAGGTTATATTCGATGGGCGACAGGCGCACCGGCTGGCCATGCACCAGCACCTCGTGCGTGATGAAGTTGATGGTCAGCCAGCCATTGACGAAGGCCGGGATGCTGGCCTCGGGCGACAGTTGCCGCCGCCGCAGCGCCGCCTTGATGCGCGCCAGCAATTCGAGCTGGCCGAAGGGTTTGGTGATGTAGTCATCCGCGCCCGTCTCGAAGCCGCGCACCTTGTCGAGTTCCTGGTCACGCGCGCTCAGCATGAGGATGGGCACCTCGGAGCGTTCGCGGATCTTGCGGCAGATCTCATAGCCGTCCATGTCGGGCAGCATCAGGTCCAGCAGCACCACGTCCGCGCCGCCCGCCGCGAAAAGGCGCAGCGCCTCGGCCCCGGTGCGCGCCGTCGCCAGCTCGCAGTCCTTCAGTTGCAGCGTCAGACTCAGCGTCAGCGCCTCCATCAGGTCCGGGTCGTCATCGGCAATCAATAGTTTCATATCCGTTCGCTCCCACCGAGAATCGTCTCGCTTGCCAGTAGAGGGTTGGTTTGGTCAAACATCGCGGGTGTCAGCGGGGCATCGTCCTCGCCTCGGCCCGCCAGGGGCAGCACGCACCAAAAGGTGCTCCCC
>JBBQSR010000554.1:0-2846 GCA_038234855.1 Ktedonobacterales bacterium
GTAGGGCGCGTGCAGCGGATGGGTGGGTATTTGCCAAGGATCGACATCGGCGGCGGCATGGGTCGGCATCATGACCATGGTGTGAACGAATCCTTTCGCCCGAACGAGGCCGCGCATGCAGCGCATCGACCACCACATCCGTCTCCGCCAGTACGCGGTCCAGCGCGTCGGACGCGGACCAGTCGATATCCGCCGTGGCGTTGGTAGGCTGGAGGGTGCGCGACGGCCAATCGTAGATGATGACCGCCGCGCCCCATTGTAGCAAGTGATCGGCCAGCACGCGGCCATCGCCGCCGTTGTTGCCCGGCCCCACCAGCACCAGCACCCGCAGGTCCGCTATATCGTCACCCAGCCAGTCACGCAGCAGTTCCGCCGCGCTCAACCCCGCGTGGGCCATCAACGTCGGCCCCGCCAGCCCAAAGCGCTGCTCCGCTGTGGCCTCAATCTCGCGCATCTGCGCCACCGTGACGACTCGCATGCTGGTTTCCCCTCATCTTTTGCTTGTGTGATGGGGACGGCCTCATCCCCGGCCCCTCCCCATCAGCGGATGGAAAAGGGAGATCGCCGTCGTTGCGTACAGGCAACGGCGGCATGAGGACGGCGGGCGTTGCCCCCACGGAACCGACCTTACCGGAGGTTACAACTGCATGCCGTCCTCGTGCCATCTCCTATCCCGCTCACCGTGCACCGAATTGTTCCCGCAAGATTGCCGCCGCCTGGGGCACCGCCATTTGGCCACCCGCGACGGAGGTCTGCTCGCTTTCCAAGCTGGCGGGCGTGGCTGGCTCCACCGCGTCTGGCGTGGCAGGTAGCACAACGGGTGTGGCGGGAGCACGCTCGCGTAAGATGCGCCCATCGCGCTGCAAGACGTAGAAGTAGTAGCCCGCCGTGGCCGCGCTTACCAGCACGATGGCATAGGCTTGCGCGGTCGATCTGCCGGTGGTATCGACCACCGCGCCGATGGCCGTCGTCACCGTCAGATAGACGCCCACCGCCAGGCTGATGATCCCCCCGATCAACGCCGACGCGAAGAGGATGTAGACATAGGTGCGGCGCGGGATCAATGGGCCGGTGCCGCGTGGGTCGCTCATGCGCGCGAGGGTAGGCCACAGTGCCAGCCACGCCGCGCCAGCAATGAGGATGCTCCAGGCATCTAGCCAATCTCGTTGCGCATCGACATGGCCCTGGAGGCTGCGAAACAGCACATAGAGGACGGCCCACACGCCCGTTAGAAAGGTGAAGGCCAGCGGCAGCGCGACCCCCACTACCGCTACCTGGTGCGTCTGCTGCGGATGCGGCCCCGTGGCGGGTGTGCGCCATGCCCGCACGAGGTAGAATGCCATCGCCCCCCCGCCAAAGAGTAACTGCCCCAGGAAGCTATACGCGCGCACGTTGTAACGGTCGATTAACGCCAGCGGCCAACTGGCCTGACCCGCCGCTAGGCTTAGCACCAGATTCGCCAGCGATGCCAAGCCGACGACAGCGGTGATGGTGGCGACGATCAGGAAGACACTATCCGCCAGTTGGCGATAGACCGAGCCACCGTCGCGTCGCGTCCATAGGGTGAAACCGATCAGGCTCACCACCAACACCGCCAGAATGCCCGCATCGCCGCCTACCGAGGTATAGGGCGATGGTTGGCAGTTTGCGTTGAAATCGGCTAGGTTGTCTGTCGTCCCACATGCTGGGAGGGCATGGATGGTGATATCGAGCACCTCCTGCACGACGCGTGACCCAGCGACCATCACCGCGATGAGCAGCTCGATCTGTTGCAGATAGCCCAGCACCATCGAGATGCCCCGCGCGGCACCCTTCAGGGGAAGGGTCGCACGCCGTTCCAGCAGCAGCGCCACCAGGGCCGCACCCCACGCCAGTGTGACGGAGAGCGGACCCGCGATGCTCGGGGCGTCATTCGAGTAGTAGTCATAGTAGCCGCCATAGTTCGCTGAAGTGTCGAAGAGGAGGGCATAGGCCAGATAGGCCGCCGCAAATACTGTCACGGTGCCCACCAGCACCGTCAGCAGATCGAGGAAGATGACGCGTACCACGCCGCTGTTCGCTGTCGGGTCCGTCCGCGCGTCGCGCCGGATGAACCACCAGTGCAACACCCCCACCGGTAGCACGATGGCCGCCGCCACCAACACAAATACCAGCGCGCGGCTGAAATTTGTCGCCGAAGAGCTATCATAGAGCGAATGACGCACGCCAGCCTGAACGCTGAGTTGATAGAGAAAGTTTTGTAGCACCCCGACCAAAAAGAGGAGCGCCGCGCTCGCCACCGCATAGAGATAGATCCGTCGCAAGGTTGCCAGCATGAGGGTATCCCTGCCTTTCATGAGCCGTGCCCTGGGCGTCGTCGCCCGCCATACCAGATAGAGAATGAGAGCTGCCGAACGATCGCTCCCACTAGCCCAAAGACGTAGGAAGGGGGCATATTGTTGCAAATTGTGAAGCGCGTCACTGGGACGGGCGCGCAAAAAGCCTTTGACGAAGCGTTCTTGTATTTGATATGCTAGGGCAGTCCCATCTTTCCCGATTACAAGCAAAGGAGCGCTGGTGTGAGTGCAATCTCCGTCGCCGCTGGACCCCAAAAAGAGTACGAAGAGCAACCGTTGAGTTATCGCTTTCGCAAGGCGTGGCGTGCGGTCTTCTTTCTAGGCTTGATCCCATTTTTCTCGTCAGGTCTCATTGCCGAGTCGAGCGGCATTCCTGAGGATGTTGTGCGGTTTTTCTCGGGAGTGATCGTCCTCATTCCGCTTTCGACCTTCATAGAGGTCGTCACCGAAGATTTGATTGAGCGGCTAGGACAACTAGTAGGGGGCCTGTTACACGCCTTTTTTAGCAAT
>JBBQSR010000555.1:0-2839 GCA_038234855.1 Ktedonobacterales bacterium
CGGGCATACGCATCGGCATCACGCAAAAAGGTGCTGGCGACACCACCCAGCCGCAGTGCGGGGTCCGTCACCACCGCCCCAATGCAGCCCGTCGGCACCAGCGCACGCCCGATGCGCATCTGGCGCGGATAGACGATGCAGCCGCCCAAAAGCGTATCGCCACGAAATGCGCCACGCAGCATGTCGGGCCGAAACTCTTCCAAACCCTGCATGAAAGTCGCCCATTCGCGTGCCGCCGCTTCGGATGGCTCAGTATCGAACGCTTGCTCAGTCAGCCAAAAATAGGGCTGGATCTCGGCGTCGCCCTGAAGGGGTCGCACAGTGATGGCGTCGGGCTGCGTCACGGTGGTGCTCCGGCGGCATAATGTGGGGGCTACCCTACCGCCTGCTCATTGTACCCCCCAAAGAGGGCGAACCTCAAACACGTTTCTTGGCGCAGCTCGCTACCATGTCGAGCAAATGATCGATGTCAAAAGGCTTGTCCAGCGCGCCATCCGCGCCGATCTCGCGCGCCCGCCGCCGCGCGTCACCGCTGGCGGTCAGCAGCACCACCGGGGTCGCGGCGCGCTTGCCCTGCCGCACGATCTCGCCCATGAAAGCGGGGGCATCCATGATCGGCATCATATAGTCCAGCAAGATCAAGGCAGGCGTCAGGGTGTTGAGCTTTTCTAACGCTTGCGCGCCATTTTGGGCCATCACGATGTCATAGCCTTGCTCGCCCAGCACGGCGCTCAGCAGCGTCTGCATGCCGGTGTTGTCGTCCACCACCAAAATCGATGGTTGCATGAGTCCCTCCAAAAAGACAGCGGTCATCCGTTGTTCTGTCGGGTCCCTATTGCAAGATGCTGGCCCAATAGACGAGTCATGCGCGAAAGGGCGGCGGATCGTCAGCGATCCGCCGCCCTCTTCGTGACCAATGGCCCACGCCATGAGCATTAGGGGGTGATGATCTCGTCATCAGTGGTGATGGGGTAGCTCGACGGATCGGGGTTGGCATTGACCGTGCCGGGACGGTTGGTGCCGCCCGTGCTCAGTGTCGTGTCGCCATCCGCCGAGGTACCATAGACGCCGCGCGTCGAACTGGAGCCGAGGTACGTGCCCGTGTCGCCACTGGTGGCATCCGTCGCGGGGGCCGTGGCCGGGGGCGAACCAGCGTTGTACAACGGCGCGCTGCTCGCCCCCGCCGTCTGCGCCAACGCGGAATGCTGGTAGATGGGCGTGCTGTCTTGCTGCGCCAACTGGGTGGCGGATTGCCAGAGTTGCTGCATCTGCTGGTTCTCTTGCTGCTGGATCTGCCCGATCTGGTCGAAGGGGATGGCGATGCCGTCCTGCACCAATGCGGTAAGGGCGACCTCGGCGGTGTGCGCTTCGAGCCATTTAGCCGTCTTGACCTCGTCTTGCAGATTCGTCATGCTGGCTTGCACCGTCTGGCTGTCGCCATAGGCCTGGGCGGTGGCGATCAACATGGCATACGACGCGATCTCGAAGTTTTCGGCGACGTATTCATCGCGCGAGTTCATCGCCAGCTTGTCGGCCTTCGCGCCGCTAAAAGCGCCTTGCAGCTTGCCCATGATGTTGCCCAGCGCGCTTTTCACGCCGTTGGGCGTCTTGCCATAGGCCGCCAGACAATCTTTCATACGCTGACGGTGCTGCTCGGTTTCCGTCAGATGCTGCTGGATGTGCTGCTGCACAATGGGGAAATCAGCCGCCTCTTGGGCGTGCTGCGTCAGCACCTGCACCAGTTCATCTTCGAGGGCATACATGTCCTGGATGTAGCTGATCAGCTTGTCGCGCAGTTGGTCGTTGCCGCTCAGATTCATGGGCGAGGTCGTCATTGGGTTCATGGTGGATCGTACTCCTTCATGGGATGCGCTACACGTGCGGGCCAGTCCGCGAAGGGCTGCCGCGCTTGACCATATCCAAACGCAAGTCACATTCCCAACGGTCCTGCTGAGCCGACCAATCGCGCAAACCCGCGTCGACGAAGCCGCGACACACGCGAAACGCCCGCGAGAGGGCGACGCGTGATGGCGCGCTCTCGCGGGCGGAGCAACGGGCGACAACGCCCGACATCAGGTGAAGTGGGGCCGCTACTTGCCCCTCTTGCGGTGACGCAGGCGACCGACCACGCCGCTCGCCAGACGACCCGCGCCCACGACCAGGCCCGCCAGCACGACCTTTTGCACATCGTCGCGCATCGTTGGTGGGCGGGCTGGGGCATCGACAAGGGATGTGGGTGAGCTAGCCGCCGTGGGCAGCGAACGGGAACGGGTCGCGGGGGCGCGCCGCGCGGCGTTCTTTACCGGCTGCATGGCGGTGCGTGGGGGGGTGGCCCCGGTGCGTTTGGCCGTGGCCTGGGGGCGCGACGGAGCCGGGGTCGGGGGCGTCGTGCCGCCCTTGCCGCCGCCCGCGTGCGCGTCTCCCTTGTTGGCCTCAGCGAATTTCGGGGGCTTCACGTCGTCGTGATGGTCCTCACGCTCATGCTGGATGGCCGAGGCATCGGTGGTCATCGCCGCTGCACCCTTGTTATTTTGCTGGTCTTCCTGGGGCGTGCCAGCGGTCGGCCCCGCCGCGCCGCGCGTGGTGTTGTGCGCCTGCACCTCGTGGATGATCGACGCGACATCGCTGGCCGTCTGGCGCTGCCCGCTCATCCACGAATTGATCTCCATCCCCACCAACAGCATAAAGGATAGGTAATAGAAGAACGCCAGGAAGACCAGGGCGAACCCCGCCAGCGAACCGTAGTTACCCGGCTTGATCAGATACGTCGTGTAGAGCGGAAAGAGCAGCTCATACAGCACCAGGAGGGCGGCGGTGAAGAGCGCGCCGCGCCATGCTT
>JBBQSR010000556.1:0-2812 GCA_038234855.1 Ktedonobacterales bacterium
CGTATATGTGCTACCCTGGTCTAGAGCAATGACTTCCTGACCCGAAAAGGGGCGTTTCGCGATGAACGACCAGCCACAGTCTCCGGCCTTCCCTGGCGGCGAGGGTCCGCCGCCAGCGGGGGCAGCAGTTCCAGAGACGCCACCGTTGCGGCCTGGCATGCCAGGGCCGCTCTATCTGGAACCGCCGACCTCGGGCTTCGCCATCGCCAGCCTGGTCGTGGGCATCGCCAGTTTCGTTACGTTGCCCTTACTCGGGCATGTCGTCGCCCTGGTGTTGGGGTACGTGGCGCGCCACCAGATTCGCACCAGCGGGGGGCGCATCAGCGGCGACGGCTTCGCGCTCACCGGCATCATCTTGGGCTACCTGGGCATCGCCGTGACGGTGCTGCTCATCGCGCTCGTCGTCGCGGCATCGACCGTCTTCGTGAATAACGTCATTCAGCACTTGCCGACGCTGACGCCGACCCTGCCAGACACGCCGACGCCATGACGAGGCGGCGGTGGTGACGCGGTGCCCCTGATGCGTTCCTGCACCAGGGGCACCAACGTCTCTGACAATCGTTGTCATAACATTCGTTATATCCAAAGGAGCACACCACCACCATGCCTCTGCCTCGCATCACCCGCTCGCTGCTATGGGGCGGCGTCCTCGTCGGCCTGGCGACGCTCTTCGTCGGCTGCAACGTGACCTCGACCGTGGTTGACAGCAGCACCCCCACGGCTTCCGCCACCACAGGCACCCCGGCCACGACGGGCACCCCCGCCGCGACCGCCGCCCCCGGTGCCACGCCCACGCCGAATGGCGGCGGCGGTACCCCGCTCTCTGCGCTCAGCGTTTACGTCGGTGGGGGCGATGGCTACTTCTACGCCGTCAACGCCGCCACTGGCACCAAACGCTGGAGCTACCAGGTCGGCGATCAGTCGGGCAAGCCCGCCACATCGAATGGCAAGGTCTATGGCGCGACCAACGGTGGCCAGGTCTTTGCCCTCAACAACGGCGTGCTCTTGTGGCACGTCACCCCCGGCGGCGGCATCATTGGTCGCCCCGCCGTCGATGCGAACGCCAACCTGGTGATCGTAGGCACCGACAACAACACCATCTACGCGCTGCACCTCAACGACGGCAGCGAAGCCTGGCACTACGCCACGGGGGGCAGCGTCACCTCGTCGCTCTCCTTTAACAATGGCATCGTTTTCTCTGGCTCAGGCGATGGCTATGTCTATGCCCTGCACGAAAACAACGGCACCCTCGCCTGGAAGAAAAACATCAACTCCGCCATCGAGTACGCCTCGACCACGCTCAACGGCAACTCGGTCTACATCGGCAATGACAGCGGCACGGTCTATTCGCTGGATCAAGGCAGCGGCAACATCAACTGGCACTACCAGACGGGCGGCCAGATTTTGGCGAAGCCCTCGATCGACAACGGTCTGGTCTTCATCGGGTCGAATGACCATTACGTTTACGCCCTCCACTCCGGTGATGGCACCCTCGCCTGGAAGCACCAACTGAACGACAGCGTCGGCACGGCCATCTTTGACAACGGCGCTGTCTTCGTCGGTTCGAGCGACGGGACGATCCTTTCCCTCAATGAGGGCAATGGCAACCAAAACTGGCAAAAGAAGGTCGGTAGCCTGACGCGTTCCTGGTTCTCCGTCACTCAGGGCCTCCTCTTCGTCGGCTCGGGTGACAGCAACCTCTACGCCCTGGATGAAGGCAGCGGCAACCAGCAGTGGAAGTTCACCGCTGGCGGTCCGCTCGACTCGCCGCAGGTCGGCTCCTAAGCGGGCTGACCGCACGCACCGCCCGCTGGACGATGGCACCCTGTCATCGTCCAGCGGGCGGTGCTCACCCCAAGACCATCGCGAAATGCGTCAGCCACACCTCTGGGGCCACTTCCTCGCGCGACACCTCCACAAAGCCGAAGCCTTCATAGAGGCGCACGGCAGGGAGGTTGCGCGTGCCGGTGGCGACCAGCAACCGCCGCGCGTCCTGGTGGACCTGCGCGACCTGTGCCAACAGCGCCCGCCCGATGCCCCGCCGCGCATACGTGGCCTGCACCATCATCCGCGTCACCTCTACCTCGTCCCCCACGCGCTCGCTGGCCACCACACCGGCCAACTCTCCCGCCACGAAACACCCCCAGAACTGCTCATCGCTCGCGCGCAATGCCTCTAACGATTCGACCAGGGGCGGAATGTCCCAAAAGTCGATCAATGCCGCTTCCTGGGCATAGGCTCCCTGCTGCATCACCCATACTTCGCGCGCCAGCGCCGCATCACGCAGATCCAGTGGGCGCATCACCCACGTCGCATCACCCGCCACGGGAATGTCCCCTTTCGCGCATCCGCTGTGTATCATAAGCAGACCCAATTCTATCCCCAAGGAATCCGATGATGCAATCCGCGATGCTCCCTGCGACAAGCCGCTGGCGAGGGTGGCTGACTACGCCACGGTGGTGGTTCGCCGCCACCACGTCACGCTTGCCGCGCGCTGACGCGCACGACGACGGGCAGAGCTTCACCGAAAGCACGCTCGTCACCGTCGAAGAATTCGAGCACCTCTTTCTCCGGTGCGAAGGTCAGATCACAGGCTATCTGCGACGCATGGTGGGCGACGATGGCGCGGCCAATGACCTCTGCCAGGAAACCTTCGTGCGCGCCTGGCAACATTTCGCCCAACTCACCACCTATTCGCGCCCCGAAACATGGCTCTTTCGTGTCGCCACGAATCTGGCACTGAACCACCTGCGCCGCCAGGGTGGCCCCGTCGCCGCCGCCGAACCCTTTGACGAAGACGTGCTCGCCCCTG
>JBBQSR010000557.1:0-2804 GCA_038234855.1 Ktedonobacterales bacterium
GTCGCGGTCGTCCCCCTCGACCGCCTCGCTTCCTGATGGTCAGCAGGGGATCGTGACCTTGCTCACCTTGACGTGCCCGTCGCCGCGTGGCACAGTGCATGCAATGAACCCCTGGTATGATACGAGGACAAAGGAGCGGCGATGATTCCCCACTATGCGGTCGGCGAGCGGCGTGATGCCGAACGTTCACGTCAGGGATTGGCGGCAGCCGGATTCGGCATCCTGGTGAATCTGGGGCTGATCGTGCTCAAGGGCACCATCGGCGTCCTCGGTCACAGCCAAGCGCTGATCGCCGATGCCGTGCACTCCGGCGCGGATCTGCTCAATTCCTGCATCGCGGCGGCCTCGTTCCTGTACTCGCGCCGCCCAGCGGACTGGAACCACCCCTATGGCCACGAGCGCGCCGAGGCGTTTGCCAGCACCGTCGCGGCGGTGCTGATCGCTGTAGCGGGGATCGGGGTCGGCTACGAAAGCTTGATCGCCCTACTCGCACGGCACCCTGAGACGCCTTCGGCGCTGACCTTCCTCGCGGCGGCAGTGGCCATCGTCGTCAAGATCGGCATGAGCAGCTATGTGGGCAAGCTGGCCCAGCGCATCCATAGCAAATCGTTGCTGGCCGAGGCGCGCGATCATCTCGTCGATGTCATCGCCTCGGTGCTGGTGATCGTGGGTATCGCGCTGGCGCGGTGGGGGTTGCCGTGGTTCGACGCGGTGGCGGGGTTGGGCGTGGCGGGCTTCATCCTCATCACCGCCGGGGGCATCCTGCGCGACGCAGCGGGCGAACTGCTCGACACCAGCCTCTCGCCCGAGCAGCGCCGCCGCATCATGGCGGTGGTCGAGGCCATCCCCGGTGTCGTGCGCGTGCCGGGCATCGCGGGCCGCACCATCGGCTACAGCATCCTCGTGGAACTGCATGTGGACGTGGACCCCAAGTTGACCGTTGGCGAGGGCGCCCACATCGTCGATGCCATCAAAGGCGGCGTGCTCGTGGGCGTCGATGACGTTCGCACCGTCGTCGTGGAAATCAACACCGACCAGTTCGAGCCAGATGCCCTGCACCAGCTTCCCCCCGGTCCCGCGCGGTAGCGCACCTCGCGTGAAAACCTCACAGAGGCAGCCAGAGCTTTGACACCATCCGACCTGGGTGCTACACTCTGGGGGAAGTACAGCCCCCGCAGTGCGCAACAGGAGTGGAATGTATGCGGATCGATCTCCCCTTTCGGCGGTTATTGAACGTCTTCATCTTGCTCTTTGTGGGCATCTCGGGCGTGTTGGTCTATCTGCAAGCGACCCCCGAAGCGCAGGTCTTGACCGCTTCGGACTATAATCCGCGCCACTGCGTGCAAGACGCCGTGCCCCAACGCGGCACGATCTTTGATCGCAATGGCGTCAAGCTGGCCTACTCCATGCCGGATCAGACGCAGCCCTGCGGTTGGCGGCGGCACTACACCGACTCGACGCTGGCCCCGCTCATCGGCTATTTCGATCCCCAAGGGTTCGGGACGACTGGGCTAGAGGCCGCCTATGATGACGTGCTGAGCGGCGCGGATGCCAACACGGTGGTGCCGCCCGGCTTCGATAACGGCGTCAATCACCTCTTGGATGAAGCCAAGCACACCAAGACATTTGGCACCGACATCTATCTGACCATCGACTCGCGCATTCAGCAAAAAGCCAACGAAGTGTATCCCAATCAGGTCAACTGCCCAGAGTCTGGGCAGAACCCCGCGCAGACTGGGAGCATCCTGGTCGAAGCGCCACAGACGGGCGAGATGCTGGCATATATCAGCCATCCCGGCTTCGACAATGACCGGCTGGTAGACCACACTCCCGCCGGTGATGGCACCGGCCTCAGCATCGGGCAAGAATATTGGAATAAGCTGCTGCAAGATCCCACCCTCCCACTCATCAACCGCCCGGTGATGGATACGCTCGTGCCGGGGTCCAGCTTCAAGACGCTGACGCTCATCGCCGCGCTCGACAGCCAGCAATTCACCACGAATTCGACCTTCACCGAGGCCGAGTCGAAAGATTATGTGATCGATGGCTTCAACATCAACACCAACAACCTGATCCACTACCCCACCATTCCTTCGTCTAAAGTCTTTCCCATGGATCTGGTGCACCAGTACGCTTTTAGCAACAATGTCGCCTTCGCGCGTGTGGCCGTGGCGCTGGGCAAAGATCGCTGGCTCTACTATGCCCAGGCACTTGGCCTGAGCTATGGCACCCATGTAGTGAATATCCCCTTCGATGTGCCCGTGGCGCATAGTTGGGTCTTCCAACCCTCGGCTCAGGCGCAGTGGGACCGCGACAACGTCGCGCTGGCGAACGCGGGCTATGGGCAAGCCTTCCTGCAAATCTCACCATTGGCGATGACCGTCATGACCAGCACCATCGCCGCCGACGGCAAATATCAAAAGCCCCATGTGCTGCTGAAGCGCGTCGCGCATGGGGTCGATGCCGCCTCGGTCGCGGCGGTCGCGCCCCAGTTGGTCACCCAGGCCTTTAGCCAGGCGACCGCGCTGGGGATGCGCGCGGCGAGGCGCGCGGTGGTGGTCTACGGCTCGGTCGGGGCGAGCGGCCCCTTTGTCGCCCCCCCCGCAAATTCGCCGGTGATGGAGGGTGGCAAGACCGGCACAGGTGAGACGGGCAACGGCCCCCCACAGACGTGGTGGATCTCTCTGGCCCCCGCCGACATCAGCAACGTCAGCAATTTGCCTCGGCTGGCCATCGTCATCCAAAAAGAGCAGGATGGCGAGGGGGCGTGCCAGGCCCCCATCGCCCAGTCCATCTATGAATAC
>JBBQSR010000558.1:0-2803 GCA_038234855.1 Ktedonobacterales bacterium
CCCCTTCCCATCATGGTGCTGTGCCTCTATCTGTGCCATCGTCGCCTCGCCATCGCCGCCGCGTGGTGCTACATCGGCAATAATTTCCTGGGGATCGTCTTCATGAACTGGGCGTTCTTTGACCTGGCGCACTATATGCAAGCGTTCCTGGGCGTTGCGACCTTCATTCCCATCTGCGCCATCGGCATCCTCATCAGTTCGCGCGCGTGCTGGGTCGCGACCGGCATCCTCTGCACGGCGGCGACGGCGCTAGGGATCGTCGCGTTTGGCGCCGAGCCGGGCTTTTTGAGCGATCTCTTCGTCGTCAATGGCCTCTTGCTGTCGGGGACGGGGGTCGTCGCGCTGGGGGCACAGGGCCTGCATCGCGCCCTCCGCGACGCCGACCGCAGCCAAGAACTGACCGTGTTGAACGGGCAATTGGCGGCCTATAACGCCGAAATCGTCCACCGCGAAGCCGAGGCGCAGGACTATCGCCGCTTCGTCGATGCGGTGCTCGATGGCGTCGCGCCCGATGCCCTCTTCGTGCTCGATCATACTGGCATCATCTTGCGCTGCAACACGGCCTTTGAGCGCATCTTTGGCCTGGCACCAGGGGCGGCCAATGGCATGCCACTCGCCAGTTTGCCGGGTGCCCCACCTGGCTATGCCGCGCACATAGCCGAGATGAAACGCGTCTTAGGGGCACAGGGTCAGATACGCTCGGAAACAACCTTCACGACGCGCGATGGTCGGCCATTCATCCTCGAATCGCATGCGGTGGCATTGCCACTGGCTGGCATTTCCGTCATTGTCGCGCGCGACATCAGCGCGCGGCTGTCGATGGAAGCGCGGCTGCGTCAGGCACTGACCGTGAGTGACCATGACCGCGCCCTGCTCGGCACCGTCTTTGACACCGTCGCAGATGCCCTGGTTGTCTTCGACGCGGCGGGGCACATCGTCCTGCGCAATGCTGGCTTTCGCGCACTGTTTCCGAGCGCCGCCATGACGACCACCAGGGCATTGAACGCGCCCACCTACACCCTGCAAACGCTCGATGGCACCTTGCTGTTACCCCAACAATGGCCCCATCAGCGCCTCTTGCGGGGCGAGGTGGTCACGAATCCCCAGGTGCTGCGCCTCAAGGTCGCGGGACAACCGCAGCGGATCGTGTCGCTGCACTGCATTCCCCTGCATGGGGCCACCGGGGCGCGCAGCGGCGTCTTGATGGATCTGCGCGATGTGACGCAAGACGTGCGACAGCGACGCAACATCGAGACGACGCGGGCCGTCGCCCATGCTTGTGCTAACGCCAGCGAGGAAGCGACGGTCGCCACTGAGGCGCTGCGCGTGTTGCTCAGCGGCACTGGGGCGGCGATTGGTTCGGTCATCGTACGCGACGCCAGTCGCCCTGGTTTCGCGCGTGCCCTGGGCTATCAGCACGACAGCCAGGTGCCCCATGCCCTCGAAACCGCGTGGTATGCGGCCATGAGCAGTTGGCCCATCGCGGCGGATTCGCGCATCCCTGGTTTGCGGTTGTTGGCGACGGAGCAAATGTATTTCGGGCCGCACGAGGTGCCCAAGACCGATGCTTATGATGGCTTTGATTTGCATGTGCTGACGGTGCCGCTGCGGTGGGATGGTGCAGTCATCGGTGCCCTCGGCATCCACTACTGGCCCGAGGACAGCGAATCCATCGACCAAGAGTTGATCCAGCTTGCCGCTGATGAGGTGGGGATGTCGCTGCACCGCGCGCGGCTCTATGAGGAAGCGCGACGGCTGGCCCTCATCGATCCGCTGACGGGCCTCAGCAACCACCGCGCGCTGCAAGACGTCGTGCGGCACGAACTGGGGATCGGTGCCGCGCAGAGCCTGCCCGTCTCGGTCATCATGATCGATCTCGACCATTTCCGCCAGTTCAACGAAAAGTATGGGCACGACAGCGGCGACGCGGCGCTGCGCAGCATGGCAAAGGCCATCAGCGACGTGCTGCGACCTGGCGACACGGCGGCGCGGTTCAGCGGCGAAGAGTTCGCCGTCGTCTTGCCCGCGACCGATGCCGACCTGGCCGATGCCCTGGCCGTGCGGATGCAAGAGGCCATCGACGCACAGACGCTCTTTACCGATAGCGAGGGCGCGCCGGTCCACCTCACCATCTCGGCTGGGCATGCGACCTTCCCGATGCATGCCTCGGCCCCCGCCTCGCTGCTGAAGGCGGCGGATCTGGCGCTCTATGCCGCCAAACGTGGCGGGCGCAACTGTGTCGTCGCCTACACCGTGACGCTGATCGAGGATAACGCGCATCTGCTGCCGGTGATCCTGGGCGATGTCGCCATGCAGATGGGCGAGATCTCGCTGCCGACCGGAGCGGACCTCGAAACGATCCAGGCCTTCATCACGGCCATCGACCTGCGCGATGGCTACACCGCCGCGCACTCCGACGGCGTCTCGCGCTATGCCGTCGCCATCGCCGCCGAGATGAATCTGCCCGCCGAATATGTTGAGGCGCTGCGGCTGGGCGGCCTGGTGCACGATGTCGGCAAGATCGGCGTCTCGGACCAAGTCTTGCGCAAACCGGGCAAGCTCGACGCCGAGGAATGGCAGCAGATGCAGCAGCACACCATCATGGGCGAGGCCATCTTGCGGCCCATCGAGCAACTGCGCCAACTGTTGCCGCTAGTGCGCTGGCACCACGAGCGGCTGGATGGCTCGGGCTACCCCGATGGGCTACGCGACGAGGCCATCCCCCTGCTGGTACGCATCCTCAGCGTGGCCGATGTCTTCGTGGCGTTCACCGCCGAACGGCCCTACCACCCCGGTCGCCCCG
>JBBQSR010000559.1:0-2794 GCA_038234855.1 Ktedonobacterales bacterium
GCTTTTTTCGCCGCCTCACGGATCAAGAGGAAGTTCCATGGTTGCATGAATCCGACGGAGGGAGCCTGATGCGCCGCGCGGAGGATGGCCGCGAGCGTCGCATCAGGAATGGGGTCTGGGCGAAAACGGCGGATATCTCGACGGCGTCGGATGACCGTATAGAGCGTTTCCTTTTGCGGGTCAGTAAAGGGCTGGTTGGCGGTTAGGGGGTCGTGCTCCATGTGCGTATGTCCCTCACTTCGCTGATGCTTCATCTGGTGAAGTAGTATATCTCACGAGATGAAGCATCGCACCTTTTCCGCAAATAAATGACGCACGGCAGATGCGTCCGTGCGTCGTCTGGGTACACACGCGAGGTGCCACGTGCAGCGTTATTCGTCTGGCCCCAGCATGTGCGCGGGTTGCACCCACTCATCGAACTGCGCGACGGTCAGCCCGGCCTTGTCGGGGCCGAGCGCCGCCACGGCCTCGCGCAGCGTCTGGCTATGCTTGTGGGCATATTTGGCGATGCTGGCCGCCGGATCGTAGCCGATGTAGGGCGTCAGCGCCGTCACGAGCATCAGCGAATCATTCATATAGGCTTGCAAGCGTTCGGGGTTCGCCTTGAATTGGCGCTGAGGGTGTTCTTTCGCCGGGTCTTCCCCGGCTGGCGCGGGCTGGTCCGTCAGGCACTATGCCGTGAAGGAGTGGCAGGTGTCGGCCAGCAGCCGCACCGAAAGCAGCAGATTATGGATGATCACGGGTTTGAAGACGTTCAACTCGAAGTTGCCCTGGGTGCCCGCGAAGCTGATAGCCATGTCGTTGCCGATGACCTGCACGCACACCATCGTCATCGCCTCGCTCTGCGTCGGGTTCACCTTGCCCGGCATGATGCTGGACCCCGGCTCGTTCTCGGGCAATGAGAGCTCGCCCAGCCCCGCACGCGGCCCCGAGGCCAGCCAGCGGATGTCATTGGCGATCTTCATCAGCGAGGCGGCCAGCGTCTTCAGCGCGCCGCTCGCCATCACCAGCGGGTCGTGGCTCGCCAGCGCGGCGAACTTATTGGGCGCGGTGACGAAGGGCAATCCGGTGATCTGGGCGATGTGCGCCGCCACCCGTGGCGCGAATTCGCGTGGCGCGTTCAGCCCCGTGCCGACGGCGGTGCCCCCGATGGCGAGCTCATAGATGTGCGGCAGCGTCCCCGCGATGCGCGTCAGGTCTTGGTCCAACTGCGCGACGTAGCCCGAAAATTCCTGGCCGAGCGTGATGGGCGTGGCATCCATCAGGTGCGTGCGCCCGCTCTTGATCAGGTCGCCGAAGCCTGGTTCGTTGGCGCGCGCATCCAATTTGTCGCGCAGTTCGCGGACGGCGGGCAGCAGCCGATGGACGATCTCTTCGGCGGCGGCGATGTGCATGGCGGTGGGGAAGGTGTCGTTTGAGGACTGCGACATGTTGACATGGTCATTGGGGTGAAAGGGCTGTTTGCTGCCGAGCGTGCCGCCCGCCATCTCGATGGCGCGGTTGGCGATGACCTCGTTCGCGTTCATGTTGGTCTGGGTGCCGCTGCCCGTTTGCCAGATGTGCAGCGGGAAGTGCGTGTTCAGCCGCAGGTCGATGACCTCTTGCGCGGCGGCGATGAGCGTGCCTACCTGCTCGTCGGTGAGCCGCAGTCGCTCGCTGACCGTGACAAATTTGCCGAGTTCGCGGTTCGTCTCCGCCGCCGCGCGCTTGAGGATGCCCAGTGCGCGGATGATGGCGGGCGGCATCGTATCGGTGCCAATGTCGAAGTAGCGCAGCGACCGTTGCGTCTGCGCCCCCCAATACGCCCCAACGGGCACCTGGATGCCCCCCATCGAGTCCGTCTCGGTGCGTGTCGTGGTATCAGCCATTGATGAAGCCTCTTTCGTTGAGTGACGATATCTCTGCTGATACGCATGATATCGCAAAACGATAGAGAGCCGTAACGGAGGATGGGGGTAGGCCGTAGCGGTGCTCAGCGCGTTGTCGCCTTGGTCGTTTTACGCTTCGTGGGGGGCCGTTGCGGCGCAGCCTGGAGCGGGCACTGGAGCATCCACGGCACGCCGTAGCGGTCGATGCAATCGCCGATGGTGCCAAAGAACGCCTCTTCCAGCGGATGCCCTACCGAACCACCCTCGCGAGCTGGGCAAAGAGCGTCTCGATCTCGGTTTTCGTCGCGCATACCAGCACCACCGAGAACGCCGTGCCCATGATGATCCCCTCCGGTCCGCTCATATCCGACCCCATCAGGGCGAAGCCATCGCCCCGCAGTTCCGCGTGCAGGATGTTGTCGTGCAGGGCGGCGGGCATCTGTTGGGCGAGGGGCGTCTCGCCAACGACCTGCATGCTGAGCGTGCCACCCAGGACGCGCTGATAGAAGGCCATCGCCTCGCGACAGGTTTTATTGAAGCGGATGTATGTGCTGACTTGTGGCATTACCGTGACTCCTTACACCAATATCCTCTACCCAAGATAGCAGAGGAAAACTGAATCGCCGCCATTGTGGTACTCATGACTATCATCCTACCGCCAAAGGGACTAGGGGACTGGACATTATAGAACACATAGTCTAAAATAGAACATAGGTTCAGTGTATGGGAACCGGCGGAATCGTTGTCTCGCGATAGACGGAAGGATGGCAAGCACCATGGCAAACGCAATCATCAACCCCACGCCGGAACTCTGGGGCGACGCCCTTCCGGCGACGACCCAAACGGCGGTGGCGACCAAACCCAAGGCGATTGGCTGGGTTAAGATGGCCCCCGATGTGCTCCGCGCGATGGCGATGGCCGCCAAC
>JBBQSR010000560.1:0-2792 GCA_038234855.1 Ktedonobacterales bacterium
AGGGCGCAGTCGCAGCAAGGCCAATTCGCAGGGGACGTCGTAGAGGCCGCCATAGTTGGCGTCATCGAGCGCCGCATGCTCCTCGGGCGTGACGATGCCCCGATAGGCGACCAGTTCGTGCAGGTCACGCTCGGTCGCGTCCAGGCGGCGGCGATGCTCGGCGCGCTGGGTCCGTTCCTCGCCGATATCCATCACCATCGCGCCCACCCTGGCGAGCCATCCCTTGAATGGTTCGGCATTCGGCGACCGCACCGACTGCACCAGACGCAGCAAGATCTCGGTGTTCGCGCAGTCGGTTGCTTGCATTCTGCCACTCGAATCAGGAAGTTTGATGGTGTGTACACCCAGAGTGTACACGTCAATCTCCTCCTCTGAAAGCATACGCTTTTTCATCATCGACCAATAGTTGCGCGGGTTGGCCGAACCACTCAGCGCCGCCATGCAATCGACGATGCTGTACCACCACTCGCCATTATGCCAAGAACGTCGAATCGGGAATTGCTGAAACAGCGCCAGATGGCCGTCGTGCTCACGAAGCTTCGCCCCGACCTGCGTTTGATCAGATGATGCGTTCCAGCGCCGCGCCTCTTCTTGATCAGCACGGGCATCTTTGGATGGATTGTCCATGTCTTCGCCCCCCTCTTCGCCGGGCGCTCTCTTGCCCAGCATGGGTGCCATCATACCACAAAATCCTGGGATATTGGAACAAAATAGCTATTATGCGATAGGAGATTTAGCAGCTAGCCAAGCACTTCCGTGAGAACCGCCAGCACCAGCGCGTCGGGCACGTCATCGCGCACGGTGGCGCTGCCGATGCCAGTGGACAGCACCCAACGCACACGACCACCACGCGCCTTCTTGTCGAGCCGCGTCGCGTCGAGGATGGCAGCGAGGTCCAGCGCGGCGAGGTCGGGGGCGGTGAAGAAAATGGCGGCCAGCGCGTCCTGGCGGGCGAGGTCAGCGGGGGTCAGCAGCCCCAGCGCGACCGCGATGCGCGCCTCGACAGACATCCCCAGGAAGACGGCTTCACCGTGCAAGAGCGTGCCATAGCCGGTGATGGCCTCTAGCGCATGGCCGATGGTATGGCCATAGTTCAGCAGCAGCCGTGGGCCGCCCTCGCGTTCGTCGCGCGTCACGATGTCGGCCTTGATGCGCGCACAGCGGGCGATGATCGTCGCCAATTGCTGCGGCGTGGGGTGCAGCAGAAATTGCCCCGCCGCCTCCATTTGGGCGAAGAGGTCGCCATCCAGCGCCATGCCGTACTTGACGATCTCGCCCCATCCTTCGCGGTAGAGCCGGTCATCCAGCGACAGCAACGCGGCGGGGTCGATGATGACGGCGCGAGGCTGGTAGAACGCGCCGATGGCATTCTTGGCGCGGGGGTGGTTGATGCCCGTCTTGCCGCCAATGCTCGAATCGACCTGCGCCAGCAAGGTCGTCGGGATGTGGATGAGCGGCACCCCACGCAGATAGGTCGCCGCCGCGTAGCCCGCCAGATCGCCCACCACGCCGCCGCCCAGCGCGACGATGGCCTCGCCCCGCTCCGCCTGGAACGCGATCAAGCGATCATAGATGTCGCTCAGATGGCTCAGGCTCTTGCTCGCCTCGCCCGCTGGCACGATGATCGTCTTCACCGCGATGCCGCCCGCTGTCAGGCTAGCCGTGACGCCATCCAGCAGCATCCCGCGCACGGTGGCATCGGTGATGAGTATGACGCGGCGGGGCAGCCCGAGCGCGGCGATCTGGTCGGCAACCTGGGTCAGCGCCCCCCACGCGACGGTGATGGTATAGGGCGTCTGTGGCAGGGGCACAGCGATCGCGTCTGGCGCGACCTCCGCGCTGATGCGGCCATGGGCGGCGAGCGCAGCGATGATGCGCCGGGCGGTGATGGCGGGGTCCGCGTCATTCGCATCCATGACGATGTCGGCCTCTTCGTAATAGTCGCGGCGTTCGTCGCGCAGCTTCGCCAAGCTCGCCACTGGGTCGTCGCCCAGCACGGGCGGCACCGCGCCCCGCCCACTGACGCGCTCGATGGCGACATCCGGCGCGACATCGAGCGCCAGCATCGTGCCGGTCGCGTGCATCAGCGCCCGGTTCTCCGCCCGCAGGACGGCCCCACCGCCCGTCGCCACCAACAGCGGCTCGCGCTGTGCCACCTCGGCCAGCGCCTCCGCCTCGATCTGGCGAAAGGCGGCGACATCCTCGGTAAAGAGGTCGGGGATGGTGCGTCCGGTGCGCGCGACGATCTCGGCGTCCAGGTCCAGCCAGGGCCAGCCAAGCCGCGCGGCGACCAGGGGCGCGATCGTCGTCTTGCCGCTGCCCGTCAGACCTACCAAATAGAGGCGATTCTTCATAACAATAGTGTACCATGAGGGAGGCAGTCCTCACCCCCCTGACGCTTTCCACGCATCTGACGCAAGGGTTCGGGGAACGGGGCGACCATTGGCACCACACATGCTGGCAAGCACGACGCTACCCACGCGTAGCACGTCCCTCCCTCACGGAAAGGTTCGTACCATGCCACAGATCTTCGCGGCGCGGGCACAAATGGGCACGTCGCTCGTTTTCCATATCGTTTTTTCGGTCTTGGGGGTCGGTCTGCCCCTGCTGCTGTGCATCGCGGAGGGCGTGGCGCTCCGTCGCCAAGACGCCACCCTGCTGCGGCTTTCGCGCCAATGGAGCAAGGCGTTCGGCATCATCTTCGCCGTCGGCGCGGTGTCGGGGGCCATCGTCGAGTTCGAGATTAGCTTGCTCTGGCCGACCTTTACGCGCTTCGCCGGATCGATCATCGG
>JBBQSR010000561.1:0-2788 GCA_038234855.1 Ktedonobacterales bacterium
TGGCGATGAATGGTGGAACATGATCCTGCGCGAACTGGCCTCGCGCGATACCTTCATCGTCATTCTCTCGCCCGACGCGGTGGCCTCGCAATGGGTGCAGGATGAGATGAGCATCGCGTGGCGGTTGCGTCATGAGGTCGGCTTGACCATCATTCCGGTGCTGTGGCAGCCGTGCGAGCGGCGGGTAGATTTCGCGCTGTTGCAAGAGGTGTCGTTCACGGCCCCTCGCACTTATGATGCGGGCCTGGCGGAATTGCTGGGCGTGCTCGGCGTGGCAGATAACCAAAAGCCCGCGCCGGTCGCTACTCCCCAAGATCCGCGTGCCAAGGTGGCTCAACGGCTGACTGATGAGATCCATACGGCCTTTGGGCGGCAAGAGTGGGGGGTGATGGTGCGCAAAAGTGACCTGTTGCTCGCCGATGTGCCCGAGGCGATGACGCCCGTGCTGTGGCGCGAACGGGGCTATGCGTTGCTGACCCTCGGCCAGACCGTCCCTGCCCTGCATGCGCTGGATTCCGCGTTGCTGGCCGACCCCTACGACGTGCCAACGCTGCGAACGAAAGTGCGTGCTTTAATGGACGCATATCGTTTGTCCGACGCCCAGGCGACGTTGGATCGCGCCTTGGCTATCGAGCCGTTAGATGACCCCATGACGCATTTGGATTTGCTCGCCGAGCAATTCGATCTACACCTGTATAGTGAGGATTATGATTCAGCGGAAGCAGTAACGAATGAGGCACTGGGATTGGTTCCCACGGATGTGAAGTGGCAAATGCGCCTGGTGAGCGTGCAAGCAGTTATTAATAAAGGGATAATGAAACGCCAGCAGGAAGCAGAGGGCCAAGCTCGCCTAGCTGAGCAACAGCGTCAAGAGCAAGCCCGTCAAGACAATCTCCTGCCCCCGCGCCTTCGTAGTCTCGGTTTCGCATTGCTGCTGAGGAAAGCCGTCGTTGTCCCACTCACCGTTGCTGTACCCGCCGCAACCTTCACGATGGGGGGCGACAAAGATTCATGGTACGGTACCAGTTGCGCGACAGTGTCCCTCCCCGCCTTTCGCATTGGCACTTACCCTGTGACCGTGGCAGAGTATGCGTGCGCGGTGGCAGCGAAAGCGGTGCCTGAGCCTAAGAATAAATACAGTGTTTCTTGGCAACAGCAACAAGCTAAACCCGATCATCCCGTTGTCAACGTTTCGTGGTTGAACGTAGTGGCCTATACCGTGTGGCTGAGCCAGCAAACGGGGCAAAGATGGCGGCTGCCCACTGAAGCCGAATGGGAATATGCTGCGCGTGGCACCGATGGACGTTTTTACCCTTGGGGAAGCGAATGGGATAAAAATCGTGCCAATACTTTAGAGGGTGGCCCAAAAACAACCACACCCGTGGGGATATATGCTGATAAGGACGATGCTAGCCCCTTTGGTGCACACGATCAGTCGGGCAATGTCTGGGAATGGACCAGCAGTCTATGGAAGGGTGATAAGCCTTATGATGCGAGCGCATGCGAGAAAGATGTTGATACAACTTCCGGGCGTGTGCTGCGTGGTGGTTGGTGGAACAATGGTTCCCGGCTCGCGCGCGTGGCCTCGCGCGACGGGCATACTCCGACGGACCTAGGCTACATCTTCGGTGCTCGCCTGGTTCTGGTTACGGGGCTGGTGCATTAGCGGGCGGGCGGTTGAAACCGCGCTTGAACGCTGCGGCGAGGGTTGGGTGATTGGGCGTCGTCTATTTGATCAACTGCTCAGATAATATGCTACTATATGCCTGTCTACGCTGATTGACAAGTAGTAACTAACGGACCCGCTGGTTTACCAACGAGTACACCCTCTGGTTCGACCTGACGCTGCCCGGTTTGCAGTGGCTGCGCGCCGCCCTGCCCCTGGGCGGCACCAGCAACCACTTCCGCGCCGACCTGCTGCGCGCCGTCGGCGCGTGGGATGCCTTCAACGTCACCGAGGATTGCGACCTCGGGCTGCGTCTCGCCCGCCATCGCCTCCGCACCATCGTCCTCGACTCCACTACCATGGAAGAAGCCAATTCCCAGACGGGCAACTGGATTCGCCAGCGTTCGCGGTGGATCAAGGGCTATCTGCAAACGTACCTCGTCCACATGCGCGATCCGTTCAGCTACGTGCGGCGTGGCGGGCTGCGCGACTTCTTCGCCCTGCAACTGGTCGTGGGCGCGCGGTCGGCGACCCTCTACATCAACCCGCTGATGTGGCTGCTGCTGGGCACCTATGTCGCCTTTCGCTCCTCGGTGGAGGGTGCCTACCACGCGCTGTATCCTGCCCCCGTCTTCTACATGGGCATGATCTGCCTGATCTTCGGCAACTTCCTCTACATCTACGCCTACCTCATCGCCTGTGCCAAGCGTCGACAGTGGGGCATGATGGTCTGGTCGCTGCTGATCCCGATCTATTGGGCCATGATGAGCGTTGCCGCGAGCATGGCGCTCGTCCAACTCATCTTCAAGCCCTTCTACTGGGAAAAGACCCAACACGGGCTGCACTTGGCGAATGCCCACACCTCCGTCGCCGTCCTCGACCTGGGCATGACCGCCACCATCTCCGTCACCAACACCGCCAGCCTGGAAGAGTAAAGACGACTCAGACCCGAAAAGCGCGAAATTCCGCGAAGGGCACGAAATGACGGAACAGAATGCAATGCGGAATGACGCGGGACTTGCACAGAATGCCGTGGAATAAATGGCATCACCACATCCATTCCCCTTTTCGCGCTTTTCGTGGATTTTCGTGCCTTTCGCGTCCAAACCCCCGTCCCCCCTA
>JBBQSR010000562.1:0-2788 GCA_038234855.1 Ktedonobacterales bacterium
CGCCTCAGAGCCGCTCTGGCGGCAGCAGTTTCGGCCTTCGCGCTGGTCGCCGCAGCGGCGCCGGTAGCGGCGCAGCAGCGCGGCCCGCTCATCACCAGCACCAGCGGGGCCTTCCTCGCCGCGCAGGCCGCCGCGACGCGCGCGGATATCGAGTCGGCGGCGCTGTACTACAGCTACGTTCTCCAGCGCGATCCCGGGAACACGCAGCTCGCCAATCTGGTGTTCTCGATGTGGCTGGATGTCGGCAATCTCGCCGCCGCCACGCTCAGCATGATCCCGCTGGGGCTGCTAGTCGCGGCCCTCGGCTACCTCTTCGCGGGCTGGCTGCGCACGGCGGTGGATACGGGTCTGTTGAGCTTCTTGCTCGCCTTCTGGTTCTTCCTCACCTTCGTGGGGCCAGAGCTCCATTGGTCGGGCGGGGTGCTGCGCCTCTCGGCCCTGTACTACTACGGGACGCCGCTGCTGCACGGTCTGCCTCTGCTGGATACGCTGGCCGTCGTGGCGGTCGGTGCCGTGGCGCTGGCGCTGGCCGCCGCGCGCTTCGCCCGCAAGGACATCGGGCGCTAGGGCGGGCTTCGTCATCCGAGGCGCAGGTTGACCTGCTGGCTCTTCCCTTGACACGCCGCCTCTTCGTCTGCCATATGACATAATAGGATGGCAGAGAAGAGACGAGGAGAGGAGCGGCCCCCGATGCGCATCATCATGGCGACTGAAACCTTTTTACCGCACATCGACGGCATCGTTACCCGGCTGACACAGACCATCACCCATCTGCGCCGCGCGGGGGATGAGGTCTTGATCCTCGCGCCGCGCCGCGAAGAGGCCATCACGGATTACGAGGGGGCGCGGGTCATCACCCTGCCCAGCGTGCGGCTGCCGCAGTACCCCGATGTGCGGCTGGGGCGACCCCTCTTGCCGCCGCGCATCCAGCGCGAATTGCGCGCCTTCCGGCCCGATCTGGTGCATGTCGCCAGCACGGCCTTCCTGGGACTGGGGCCGGTGTTGTGGGCCAAGGGGAATCGGCTGCCCCTGGTCGAGTCGTACCACGTGCAATACCCCGAATACGTGCGGCGCTACAAGCTGGCACCGCTCGTCCGGCCCGTGTGGTGGTACCTGCGCACCGTGCACAACGCCGCCCAGCTCAATCTGGCGACCTCGTTGCCGATGGTGCGCGACCTGCGCGCGCACGGCTTTCGCCATATGCACCTGTGGCGACCCGGCGTCGATGCCGAACGGTTCGACCCCGCGAAGCGCAGCGCCGCCATGCGCGACCGCCTCTCGCAGGGCCACCCCGACGACTTCCTCATCATCTGCGTGGCGCGCCTCGCCATCGAGAAGGAACTGAGCCGCCTGGCCCCCGTGCTGCGGGCGCTGCCCGGCGTGCGGCTGGCCCTGGTCGGCGATGGCCCCGCGCGCGACCGGCTGAAGGGCATCTTCGCCGACCTCCCGGCCAATTTCGTGGGCGTGCTGCGTGGCGAGGATCTGGCCCAGGCATATGCCAGCGCCGACCTCTTCGTGCTGCCGTCCTCTACCGAGACGCTGGGCTTGGTGGCGCTAGAGGCGATGGCGGCGGGCATCCCTGCCGTGGTGGCGAATCGCGGCGGCCTGCCCGACCTCGTCATCGACGGGCAGACGGGCTATCTCTTCGACCCGGATGTCTCGACCGACCTCATCGCCCGCGTCGACGCGCTGCGGCAAAATCCATCCCTTTTAGCGCAGATGTCGGCCACCGCGCGCGAGCATGCCGCCCGCTTCTCGTGGGCGCAAACCACCCGCCAACTGCGCGGCTATTACCAGATGGTCCTGCAACGCTTCCCCGACCCGCCCCTGAATGAAGCCGAGTTAGAGATGCCCGTCCCCGCTGGCGATGAGCTATAATCAGAGGGAAAAGCAGTGACGCGACACGAAGGACCTGAAGGTTTGGAAGCATTCGTGTCGCGTCCTCAGCCCGCATCTCATACGGAGGCAACCGATGGCTGACCCACAATCGATCATGCTCTATGGCGCGGCCTGGTGTCCCGATTGCCGCCGCGCGAAGATGTTCCTGGGCGAGCAGCGCGTGCCGTACCAGTGGGTCGACATCGAGCAAGATGCCGAGGGCCGCGCCCTGGTCGAGCGCCTCAACGATGGCAAGCGCATCATCCCCACCATCGTCTTTGGCGATGGCAGCTTGCTAGTTGAGCCAAGCAACGCTGAACTCGCGGCGAAGCTGGGGCTGCAATCACAAGCGCGTCTCGCCTTTTACGATCTGATCGTCGTTGGCAGCGGCCCCACGGGCCTCACCGCCGCGCTGTATGCCGCGCGCGAGGGGCTAGAGACGCTGGTGATCGAGCGCGGCGGCATCGGCGGCCAGGCGGGCGTCACCGAAAAGCTGGATAACTTCCCCGGCTTCCCCGAGGGCATCGGCGGCGCGGCCTTCGCGGAGCGGTTGGCGACGCAGGCACGGCGCTTCGGCGTCGAGATCCTGGGGGCGCAGGAGGTCGTGGGTCTGCGCAACGAGGCCGAGGGGCACACCGTGACGACCGCTGATGGCCACGAATATGGCGCGCGGGCGGTGCTGGTGGCGACTGGCTCGACCTATCGGCGGCTGGGCGTCCCTGGCGAGGACGACCTGATCGGCGCGGGCATCCACTTCTGTGCCACCTGTGACGGCCCGTTCTACAAGGGCGAAGAGGTCGCGGTCATCGGCGGCGGCAATAGCGCGGGCGAGGAGGCGCTCTTCCTGACGCGCTTCGCCTCGCACGTGACGATCTTGGTGCGCGGTGATACCCTCACCGCCAGCAAGCTG
>JBBQSR010000563.1:0-2778 GCA_038234855.1 Ktedonobacterales bacterium
CCAGTTCCGCCAGCAACTCACCGTCGAGCGCCGCCGTGCCCAGGGCCACGCGCGTCGCGCCAGCCGCGATGGCCGCCGCCACATCATCACGGGTGCGCAGGCCGCCACCCAGACGCAGCGGCAAGCCCGTCGCCGCCGCGATGCGCCCCACCAGCGCCAGATGCGCGGGGTGCCCCGCACGCGCGCCATCGAGATCGACGATGTGCAGCCACGCCGCACCTTCATCGCGCCACCGCTGCGCCACCTCAACCGGGTCGCCATCATAGACCGTCGCTTGCGCGTAATCGCCCTGGCGCAGTCGCACGCAGCGCCCCCCCAACAGGTCAATGGCGGGATAGATGATCATCCCCGCGCCTCCTCGCTCAGCACATCCACCGCGCGGCGCAGTAATGCCAGCCCCGCCGCGCCGCTCTTTTCAGGGTGAAACTGCACGCCGACGATGCCCGGCACATGCACCGCCGCACACAATGGCATGCCGCCATACTCCGTCCACGCCGTCTGCGTCGCTGGCAACGCGGTCTCGCAATAATAGCTGTGGACGAAGTAGCCCGCGAAGCCCTCAGCAGCAAGCTGGGAGTCAGCGCCCCAGGTGATGCGGTTCCAGCCCATCTGCGGCACCTTGCGCCCCGCCGCCGCTGGGATGCGCCGCACCACGCCTGGCAGCAGACCCAGGCCCGCGCAGTCGTCTTCATCCAACCACGCATACAGCAACTGCATCCCCAGGCAGATGCCCAGGATCGGTTGCCGCGTGGCCTGCAACTGCGCGGCGAAGCCCAGCTCACGCAGGGTCGCCATCGCCGCCCCCGCCGCGCCAACCCCTGGCAACACCATGAGGTCATCCGCCCCCACGGCAGCGGGCGCGGTGACGATGCGCGCTGGCACGCCGACCGTTTCCAGCGCGCGCGACAAGCTCAACAGATTGCCCGCGCCATAATCGATGATGGCGACATTCACCCCAGCACCCCTTTCGTGGAGGGCGCGACCCCTGGCACCGTCACGCGCGTGGCGGTGTGCAATGCCAGCCCCGCCGCCTTCCAGATCGCTTCGAGGGCATGGTGCACGTTGCGGTGACGCAGCAGATCGATGTGCAGCGTCAGCCCCGCCCGCATAGCGACGGCGCGCCAAAACTCCTCCGCTAGCGCCGGATCGAACGTGCCGACCCGCGCGGGCGCGACCTCCGCCGCCCACACCAGATAGGGCCGCGCCGAGCAATCGACCACCACGCGCGCCAGGGCATCATCCATCGGCGCGAAGGCGGTGCCGAACCGCGCGATGCCCGTGCCATCGCCTAGCGCCGCCGCGAAGACCATCCCCAGCACCAGCCCCACGTCCTCGACGGTGTGGTGGTCATCCACCGCCAGATCGCCTGTCGCCTGCACCGTCAGGTCGAAACGCCCGTGCTTGCTGAAAGCCGTCAGCATGTGATCGAGGAACGGCACCCCAGTGGCGATCCCGCTCACCCCGCTGCCATCCAAATTCAGCGCCGCCCGCACATCCGTCTCGCGCGTCGTCCGCGTTTGCTCCGCCCGACGCATCGGTAGCTCGCTCATGCCTGCACCTCCAAACGTGACCCAGCCAAGGCTGCCGCTAGTGCCACCAGCATGCGGTCATTGTCCGCGCCCGTGCCAACCGTGATGCGCAGTGACCGCCGCAACCGGGGATGCGGGTAATGCCGCACCAGCACCCCCGCCGCCGTCATCGCCGCGCCGATCGGGGCCGCATCCGCGACAGGTAGCTCTACTAAGAGGAAGTTGGCGACCGATGGCCACACCCGTAGGTCGGCGCTCTCGCCCAACAGCGCCGCCACGCGCTCGCGCTCCTTGGCCAGATAGGCGACGCGCTCCGTCAACCAGGTGGGGTCGTCCAGCAGGGCCAGCGCGGCGGCGGTCGCCAGCGCGTTCACGTTGTAGGGCATCCGCAGCGCATCGAGCGGCGCGATGGTCGCGGGCGCGGCAATGGCATAGCCCAGCCTCAGCCCCGCCATCGCGCCGCTCTTGCTGACCGTCCGCGTCATGATCAGCCGCTCATTGTCCGCTAGCAGCCCCAGGGCCGTCGCCTCACCAAACGGATAGTACGCCTCATCCACCACGACCCACAGCCCCCGCGCCAGCAATTCCGGCACAGTGCCCAGGTCGCACGGCGTCCCCGTCGGGTTATTCGGCGAGCACAGCCACACGAGACGCGTCGCGGGGGTCACCGCCGCCAGCAGCGCCGCACGGTCGATGCGGAAATCCGCGTCCAGTGGCACGTCCACCACCGTTGCCCCGCGCCGCTCCGTCTCTAGCCGATACATCCCAAAGGTCGGCTCGCACACGATCGCCTCGTCGCCGGGCCCCAGCAATGCCAGCGCGATCAGGTGCAGGATCTCATCCGACCCGTTCCCCGCGATGACCTGCTCAGGGGTGACGCCGTTCAGCCGCGCCAGCGCCGCCCGCAGGTCTCGCTGCCCTGGATCGGGGTAGTGATTCGCGCGCCGCGCGGCGTCGGCGATGGCCGCCTGCACGCGCGGTGGCGGCCCCCATGGCGCTTCATTCGCGTGCAACCGCACTGGCCCAGCCTCCCCGCCCTGCTGGCCCTCCCTCGGCGAAGGGGCGGCGTCCGTGAAGCGTGCGGCCACCGATGCCGCGTGCGCGGGCAGGCCCTCGGTCGTCGCCAGGCACTCGACCGTCGCGCGCAGACCCGCCAGCCCTGCCGCATCGATCGCTTGCACACCCACCCAGCGGCCAAACGTCTCGACCGCCAGCGGCCCATAGCTGCGCGCGAAGCCCGCCGTCGGCA
>JBBQSR010000564.1:0-2759 GCA_038234855.1 Ktedonobacterales bacterium
GAGGGCGATCATCAGTTCCCCCGCGCCCTCATAGGTGGTGGGGGTGCCGCGCGCCGCCGCGATGGCGACCGCTAGCGCCGTTTGCCCGCACGACCCGCGAAACTGCGCGCCGTCCTCACGTGCCCGATAGAACTGCGACAACCGGATGACGGGATCAGGCAACATGCGGGCGCTCATACATTTCCTCACATTTCGTGTCTTTCGTGAAATTTCCTGGCCTTCGTCTTCGCGCCAAAAGCCCCTCAGGGCCGCGCGCTCGGGATGGCGGCGGTGAAGATCTCTTGCGCGCCCGTGCGGGTGTCGTTCCAGAAGGGATAGACGAAGTCGTTGGTGGCTGCCAACCCCTGATAATCGCCGATGAAGCCATTGCCGCCCTGTTGATCCTTGGGTTCATCGACGTTGGTGTCCCAGGTCGCGGTGGTGACGCGGACGTTCGGGGCAAAGGTTTGGCCGTGGTCGACCGACTGCGCCAGGTAGACGTCCAACAGGTGTGGCGAATGCGAGACGCGCGAATCGAAGAACGACACGCTCACCACGCCATTCGGCGCGACGGCGAGCTGCGGCTGAATGTGGATGGTCCCGGCGACCACGGGATCGTCATTCACCATGCGCGGCACGGACCACGCCTTGCCCGCGTCGGTGGAGGTCGCGAGCACGATGTTGGCGACCTTGTTGTGCTCCTCGGTCCAGGCGATGTAGAGTTGGCCAGTCGTGGGGTCGGCGGCGAAGGCGGGCAGGGTCGTGTTGCGAAAGTCGGCGGGCGGGAAGCTGAACGGCGCGTCGTTGGCGGTGGCGATGAGGACCGGATTCGCCCAGGTCGCGCCGCCATCGCGCGAGGTCACCACCAGCAGCTTCGTCGGCTCGGCGGTCGACTGGCCAAAGTACCCATACGCGATGGCGAGCGTGCCATCTGGCAAGATGGCGGGCGTCGCCCCCAGCACGCCGTCGCACTTGCGCGATGTCTGGGACCGACCGCGTGCCGGATAGGTGCAAAAGGGCGCGCTGCCCTCGATGAACTGCACCTTGCTGAAGGTCTGCCCGCCATCGGTCGAGCGCGCGAAAGCCAGCTCTTGGTCGCACGCCACGCTGCCCCCGTCGCCGCAGGGGGGCGCGTTCGGGTCATAGGACCAGGCGACGTAGATCGATCCGTCATATTTGCCGCCGGTCGTGTCGATGGCCATCCACGGTTTGTCGCTAAAAGCTTGCCCCGTGGTGTCGTTGTAGACGCTGACGGGAGGACCAAAGGTGTCGCCGCCATCCGTCGACCGCGCCACGGAGATGCCGCTTTGCTTGCCCAGGTCGGTATTCAGCACGGCGGCATAGGCGGTGTTGTGCCTGTCAAAGGCGATGGTGACATCCGACGTGGTCTGGGCGGCGGGAAAGCCCGGCAGCACCCCGCCATCATGCCAGGTGCAGCCACCATCGTGCGAGGCATAGGTGCCGATGTCAAAGGCATAGTTGCGCGGGTCGGTAAAGAATTTCGAGCCGCCGACCAGGTTGAGCGGATTGCGCGGGTTGACGGCCACCATCGGCTCGCTGTGTGCCAGGAAGGGGTCGTGGCTGACACGCACATTCGTGGGGCCAGCGGACGCCGCCGCGCAGGTGCTCGCAGTGGAGGTGGGTGGCGTCGACTGAAATGCCTGGCTAGTACGCAACGAGCAGCCTGCCAGAACAACGGCGAAGGTAAGAACGCCGAGCAAGGGGATGATGACGCGTCTCATGTTCAGCGATGCCTCTTTGGGGGATGAATAATGATCCGTGGCGTAGCGACATAAAAGCGGCGTCAAACAGGGATACCCGTGGCCTGGACGCCGCCACAGAGCGTGGACGGACGCGGGAGCATGGGACCTTATTGCACCTGATCGGGTGGGGGCAGCGCGATGGTCTGCCCGCTATTCCATGCGGTGAAGGTGAAGGTTTCATCGACCTTCGCCGAGACGGAGGTGCTGCTGGCTTGGCTGTCGCCCCCCGCGTGCAGGACGATCTGGATGGGAAAGTAGCTGCCCTTGATGAACCACAGGTCCTCGGTCACGTTCGTGGTGGTCCCGGCGGGCGTCGCGGTGGCGACGGCACCCGACACCTGCGACGAGAGGTCGGCGTGGATGTGGTAGGCGTCGTGTCCCGCGATGGTCGCATCGCCGACATAGAGCGGATGCTGGATGTAGTTGTAATCCAAAAATTGCGTGAAGGCGACACCACCGATGCCGCTGCCCGGCGCGGTAGTGGTCTTCGTCCAGGGCTTCGTGGAGGTACCGCTGCCTAGCCCCGACGTTTTCAGATAATAGTCCGTGCCATCTTCGATGACCTCGACATTCAGCGCGCCCGCCAGGGCGACATTCGCGTTGAGCAGCAGGTGCAGCCGTTGCGGTTGCCGCGTCATCTCGCCGTGGCCATCCAGCGGCGTCGAGATGCCCGCGCCCGCCACGCTGGCCGTCAGGGTGCCCGCTACGGTGAAGGTCGTATCGGCCAGATTCGCCGCCTTGGCCTTGGTGAGGATCTGCTGGCCACGCACCGGATCGTTGGCGGGCGGCGGATTCAGCCGATCGCGGATGACGAGGCCAGCGACGACGATGACGGCCAGCGCCACCAGGCCCACCAGCGCGCGACGCACCCCGCGCCAATCGCGGGGGCGCGGCGGTGCCTCGGGCATCTGGCCAACCTGGGCGATCGGTGGTGGGGCATTCCCCGGCGCGTCAGACATGGCAGTGCTCCCTCCCCGTGGCATGAATGCGATGCTTTGACTATATCATGCGCGCGAG
>JBBQSR010000565.1:0-2757 GCA_038234855.1 Ktedonobacterales bacterium
CGAGCCGCGTGGGGGCCGCGACGGTGCGCCCGAGGGCCCACCTCGCCAGGGCGAGGGCGGCTATCCCCCCGACCACGGGTGGGATGCCCCCCAACGAGGCGGCTATGGGCCGCCGAGCCGCCCGAATGGCCCACCGCCTGACGCGCCGCCCTATCCGCCGCAGCGCCCGAGCTCTCCACCGCAGCAGCAATCAGGGTACCCAACCCAACAACCATCGGGGTATCCGCCACAGCAGCAGTCGGGGTATCCGCCCCAACGGCAGTCCGACTATCCACCTGGGCAGCAGGGATACCCGCCGCAACAGCCCAGCTATGATGACGGGCGCTATGGCCCGCCGCAGCGCCCGACGCCTGCGTGGTCGTCGCCCACGCCCAGTCGTCCGCGCCCAGACGTGCCCCCAGCCAGCTATGGCCCGTCCGCCAGCGCGGTGCCAGAGCGCCCCTACCCGTCATCCAGCCGCTACAATGAGCCGCCCGCACGGTGGGAGCGCCCAGCGATTCACGAGATGGATACCGACCGCGTGGCGAGTGCCCGGCCTATGAGTGAGCGTGCGGCCCCCGCCCGCCAACGGCGCGGCGGCTGGAGCCTGCCCATCGAGCATCTCGTGCTGGCGGCGGGCGTGCTGGCGATGTATCTGGCGCTGTCGCAGCCGTGGGGGCTAGATGCGCACGGCGCGCGCGTCTTCTTGACGGGCATCCCCCGTCAGGCGGCGCTGTATGCCACCCTGGGGCTGACGGGCCTCGGCGCGGCACTGGTGCTGTTGAATAAGCGCATGGGCTGCTTCGCGCTGCTCGGCTGCCTGGGGCTCTTCGTGGTGCCCTTGCTGGTGGCGGCGACCGTCGGCGGCTTCACCGTGCTGACGCAACTGCACGTCATTCCCCAGATCGCGCTCAGCAACATCCAAGCGAATAATCGCGGCTTCTTCCTGTGGTGGGGGGGCATGGCGATCACACTGGTGGGCTTGCTGTTGCAGGTCATCACCCATCGCCGCAAAGGACTGATCGGCATCTAGGGGGGGATGGGCGTGGTGAAGGTGGGCATGAGAGCGAGGGATGGCGAAGAGGGCGCCAGCGGGTAAACTCATGCCCGACATTCTTGGTTGCGATCTCTCGCTGCTTGTGCATATACTGAGGGTACATCTTTGCACTCATTGGAGCTTTGAGCATATGCCAGCGATACGATATCGGTATCTCACCTTCCATAGTGGGGGCCAGGCGCAGATGACGCCGCGTCGCCCCGGAATTGCCATGGCCCATTTCCGCGTGTGACGCCCATTTGTCTGTGCTACCCCTGTGTTCATCGCCCCCGTCGTGCCATGCACCCTCACCCATCGCTGTGTGTCAGCGAGGAGCCGCCCCATGCCAACCTACCGAGCCGTGCAGGGCACGCGCGACATTTTGCCAGAGAGCGCACCCGCGTGGCGTTTGATCGAAGAGACGGTGCGCGCCGTCTGTGAACGCTATGGCTACCAGCGCATCGAAACGCCGATCTTCGAGGAGACGGGCGTCTATGCGCGCGGCGTCGGCGCGGGCACCGACATCGTCGAAAAAGAGATGTACACCTTCAAAGATCGGGGGGATACGGCGCTGACGCTAGAGCCAGAGGGCACGGCGGGCGTCGTGCGGGCGTACCTTGAACACGGCATGTTCACCCAGCCTCAGCCGGTGAAGCTCTATTACCTGCGCACCCCCATCTTTCGCTATGAGCGTCCCCAAAAGGGGCGGTACCGCGAACACCACCAGTTTGGCTGCGAGGCGCTGGGTGAGGTCGACCCCGCGCTGGATGCCGAGATGATCGCGCTGCTGTGGGAGGTCTATGGCCGTCTGGGCGCGCGCGATATCGTCATTCAACTCAATAGCATCGGCGATGGGAATTGCCGTCCGCAATACATCGAGCGGCTGGTGGAATATTACACCCCGCTGCGCGACGACCTGTGCGATGACTGCAAGGTGCGCATCGTCAAGAATCCGCTGCGGCTGCTGGACTGCAAAGAGCCGCAAGACCAGCCCAAGATCGCCGGGGCACCGAAATCCGCCGATTACCTGTGCGAACCGTGCGCGACGCACTTCGCGGCGGTGCGCGGCTCCCTGGAAGCGATGGCGCTGCCCTACAGCATCAATCCACTGCTGGTGCGGGGGCTAGACTATTACACCCGCACGGTCTTCGAGCTAGCCCCCGAGCAGGGCGGGCGTCGCCAGAGCGCCATCGGCGGCGGCGGGCGCTATGACGGGCTGGCGGAACTGCTGGGCGGCAAAGCGACGCCGGGCATCGGCTTCGGCTCGGGGATGGAGCGCGCGGTGGAACTGCTGCGCGAGCAGGGCGTGGCGCTGCCACCGCCAGCGGGGCCACAGGTCTTCATCGCGGCGCTGGGGGCCGAGGCCAAGTCGGCGGCGATGACGCTGGCGCACGACCTGCGCGCGGCGGATCTGCGCGTGGGCATCGCCTTCGGTGAACGCAGCCTGAAAGCGCAGATGAAGGCCGCCAACACCAGCGGCGCACGCTACGCCGTGCTGATCGGCTCCGGTGAACTGGCGAGCGGCGACTATGCCGTGCGCGACCTCGCCGCCCCCGCCGACGCGCCCGACACGGAAAAGCAGCAGACCATCGCCCGCGCGGGGCTGGTCGCCTGGCTAGCCGCACAGGTCGGCTAACGCGCGTTCATCTTTTGGTATAGAGAGCGAGGGGGCGGACGGATCACACCATCCGCCCCCTGCTCATATCACGGCAATAAGGTCAGCGTATCACCGATCCCCTGCT
>JBBQSR010000566.1:0-2756 GCA_038234855.1 Ktedonobacterales bacterium
CAGCATTCCCCAAACGAGGATGCGTAAGATGCCGGGCCAGCCCACGATGACGCCCAACGCCGCCCCCAACTGGACATCGCCCCACCCCAGCGCATCGGTGCCATAGCGCACCTGCCCCACCAGGTAGAGCGTGCCCATGAGCGCGCCGCCGACCACCCCGCCAACCACCAGCGTCGCCCAGTCGCCCCCGGCCAGCCCCGCGACGAGCGCCAGCGCCGCCGGAACGGCCAGGACCTCCGCGAAGATCAGGTGCGTCGCGCCATCGAGCGCCGCCGTTAGGGCCAAGACGCCCACGCACGCCAGCAGGGCCAGCGCGGCGACCGCCGGGGGCAGATGGTGCGCCCCCGTCGCCCCGCGCCACAGCGCCAGCGGCATCACCGCCACCACGCCCCAACGGAGGGCCGCTTCCCAGCCCCGTCCCAGTTGGGGCAAGATATGGGGCAGGGCACCGCCATCGAGCGGTGCCCCAGTCGGCCCTATGGTGGCGAGGGCGACGGGGGCCGCGTCCGTCTGTGGCACGCTCATCAACAGGTGCCGTGCCCAGGCGATGAGCAGCGGCGCGCTCAGCCAGCCAACGATGGCCCCAAGGCTCAGGTATCCCCACATAGGTGCATCCTTGCTGTGTCAGTGATGGGCCAACGGCGCGCGGTAGGCGGGCGGCAAGAGGCGTTGTCAACTGCCCGCCGTCGCGTCGCCGCGCGCCCGAACATTGCCCATGAGAGATGCCCTAGCTGGCGCTCGGGGCTTCGGGTGGCGCGGCGGCGGGGGCAGCCGGTTCGGCCTCGGCACCGCGCAGCATCTGCACCTTCGCGACGGGTTCGCTGGCATCCGTCACTAGGGTGACGCCGCTGGGCAGAGAGATGTCGCCCGCGTGGATGACATCGTCGGTGTTGACCAACTTGGTGGCATCTACATCGGCGGCGCTGGGGAGGTCGTCAGGCAGACTCTCGATCTCGAGGGCCTCCATCAGCGTCAACACCGAGCCGCCATTCAGCTTCGCGGCGGGTGATTCGCCGACCAGGCGCAGCGGCACGCGGCCACGGATGCGTTCATTCATGCGGACGCGAAAGAAGTCGATGTGCAGGATCTTGCCGGAGCGGGGTTCATGCTCGATGTGGCGCACCAGCACGGTTTCGGCTTGCTCCCCCAGGTCGAGATAGATGACGCCCGAGGTCTGATGCGTCTCGCGCAGGCGCTCGAAGGTGCGTTCGTCCAACTGCACGGGGACGGATGCGCCGTTGCCGTAGATGCGCGCGGGCAGTTGGCCCGTGCGGCGCAAGGCCCGCGCGTGTTTGCCGAGCGCGGTGCGTGGCTCTGCGTGCAGTTGCACGCGTTCTTTCGTGGTCATGGTGATGCCATCCTTTCTGGTGAGAAGCTATCAGGGGATTGCCGCAAGTTTTTTGCCAAGAGGCCCCCTTGCTTCGTGGGGCTGATGAAACGCTGTGGAAACGTCGTGAAAGCGTGCCTTGCTATTGTGCCTCGGGAGAAACTGTGCTATCATAGGGGAGCACGGTATGCTCGTGTCCTGTATCTCACACGGTGTGTGTCCCACACTGTATGAACGCCTCGCCCCGCGAGCGTTGCTTTGCTTGACCGCCGATAGAGACGGTCCAGGTGTGTTTGTCGCGCCCTCTCGACTTTTGTGCGTCTCTGTGGTATATTGGGTGTATATTGCTGAACCTTACCCCCGTGGGGCGGGGGAGTGCGCTTGTTACTCGCATTGCATGCCGCCACCCACGCGGGGCGTGGCTATGGAAATGTCATTTTGAGGGCCGAACGAAGAGATGCTTTTGTATCGTGTCGATGTGAGCGCAGTACCCCTTCGTGTTGCACGGCTCAGGCTCTGGTGTCATTTCCTGCGAGCACGCAGCCAGCAATGTTAAATCGCGGCCCCCGCCAGTGAAAAGGGCTGGCACCGGACGTCTGGCGCGGCCCACGGGCCGTGGCGCACGCTCCTTTTACTGGCATCATGTGCTCGCGGGAGTACGACGCTTCCTCCATCACATCGCCCAATATCTCCAATTTTGTGTACCTCAAAGGAGACTCCCCCAATGGCCGAAGAGATTGCCCTCTTCATTGATTTCGAGAACATTCGCTATAGCTTGCTCAACACGCAGCATCGTGAACCCGATCCGCAAGAGTTGATCAATGTGGCGCGCCGCTATGGCACCGTCATGGTCGCCAAGGCCTATGCGGACTGGAGTCGCCAACCGGAAATGTTCAAAGGTAGCCTGACCGCTGCGATGATCGACCGCGTCGACTGCCCCGCGAAGCAGCGCGACCGCTATCGCTCGGCCACCTGGACGCCCACCACGGGTGCCCCCACCAGCGCCACCTGGAACGCCCCCGGCGAGAGCCAGATGAATGGCCAGGGCAACGGCGGCGACGATGGCGACAGCGAGGCCACGCGCGAGATCGCGCAGATCCGTCTGCCCGAGCCGAGTCCTGATCCGGTCCCTAACAGTGGCGGCCCCCAATTTAATGGCAATAACGGGCAAACCCAATATGGTACCCAGAGCACCGTGGACCTCAACATGCTGATGGATATCATTGAAACGGTCTTTGACCGCCCCTCAATTTCCACCTTCGTTTTGATGACGGGCGACCGCGACTTTACGCGCATCTGTGCGCGACTCAAGCTGCGGCTCAATAAATTCGTGGTGGTGGCGGGCGTCCCCGGCACGGTCAGCCGCGACCTGACGGCGGCGGCGAATCAGTTCATCTTGCTCGGCAACCACAGTTCCTCGTATGGGCCG
>JBBQSR010000567.1:0-2754 GCA_038234855.1 Ktedonobacterales bacterium
CACGCTGCACCTCGCCGGGCTGCCGACGGACACGGAGGATGGCGACGCGCTCCTGGCGGCACTGCGTGCCCTCGGCGTGGATATGACGATAGTAGCGGGCAATGAGGTGGGGCAGAGCGATATCACCGTCCGGGGTGGCGCGACGCTCAGTGGGGCGGATATGGATGGCGAGCCATTTATCGACAGTGTGCCGGTGCTGGCGGCGCTGGCGTGCTTCGCCGAGGGCACGACGACCTTTCGCAATGTGGGCAATCTGCGGTTGAAAGAGAGCAACCGCATCGACGACCTCTGCGCGGAACTGCGCCGCGCCGGGGCGGATGCGACGCCGGGGGCAGAGAGCATCACCATCGTCGGGCAGCCGGGGGGCATCGCGGGCGGGGTGACGGTCGATGCCCACCACGATCATCGGCTGGCGATGGCGCTGGCCATCGTCGCGCTGCGCGCCCATGCGCCCATCACCATCACCGGCGCGGCGCATGTGGCGAAAAGCTATCCGCTGTTTTGGTCCGAGTTGGCGCGGCTGGGCGCGACGGTGGAGGGCCTGGGCTGACCGCGATTGAGCCACGCCGGACCCGACACGGCGGGATGATCGCGGATGAAGAAGCGCCACGGCAGATCGATCCCCTGGGTGATGCCGATGCGCGGCGATGTGGCGATCCGCGCCGGATCGAGCGGCTCCGCGTCGGGCGTCTCGCTGAGCCAAAGGATGTCGCCCGTCAGGTCCAGCCCATTCTGCGCCGTGGTCAGGCCGAATGCCTGGCAGAGCCGCCCCGGCCCCCGCGCCAGATCGCGCGGCAGGCAGCGCGGGCAGCGCACCGCCATCTGCTCGCGCCCGACGGTGGGGGCGACGGCGCGAATGAGCACGGCGGCGCTCTCGCCCGCTGGCTCCGTCACGACATTTAGGCAGTGATGCATGCCATAGGTCAGGTAGACATAGGCGTGACCGGGCGGGCCAAACATCGTCATCGACCGCTTGGACGACTTGCGGTAATTGTGGCTGGCCGGGTCGATGGCCGAGATGTACCCCTCCGTCTCGGTGATGATGCCGCCGACGATGCCATCGCTATCCGCGCGCCACAGCATCTTGCCCAGCAGATCGCGTGCGATGTCGAGGGTCGGCTGCTCGTAATACGCATGCGGCAGGGGCGGTGGCGGGGTCAGCGCAGGGCGCGATTCATCGTTCATGAGGTTTCCTTGGGGATGGTGGCGTCGACGGCCTGGGCATTCGTCAGGGCGATGAGGTCCGCGACGCGCAGTTGCAGATCCACCCCGCGCTGGCCACCGCTCACCAGGATCTCGTCGAAGGTCAGCGCGCTCGCGTCGATGTAGACGCTGAAGGGTCGGTTCAGCAGAGCCAGCGTCGAGATGCCCCCGACCTTGAGGCCCGTTAGCTTTTCGGCTCCCTCATGGCTGGCCATGCGCACGCCCTTCACGCCGACCGCGCGGGCGAAGCGGCGCAGGTCCAGCGCGGCATTGGCGGGCAGCATGACGAGGTAGGGGTGCGCGTTAGCGTCGTCTTCGCGCTGCACCACCAGCGTCTTGAAGACCCGCTCGGGTGGCTGGCCCAACTCCGTCGCCACCTGCTCGGCATCGCGGATGGTGTCGGGGAAGGTATGCACGGTGTAGGTGATTTTGCGCGCGTCCAGCGCCCGCGTCGCCTGGGTGCGTGGCGTCTTGGGCATCGGCTATCGCCCCTCCGTGTCGGCATCGGCGGCATTGGGGGGCATCGCTGGCCCGGACTCATCGGCGATGGTATAGTCCCTGGGGAGGGCTTGCCGCTCGGTGCCCGCTGCCGTGGGGTTGACGCACGCGGGGAGCGGCGCGCCACGCAGCCCGGCCAAGATGTTGCGCGCGGCGATCTCCGACATCTGGGCGCGCGTGGCGTAGCTGGAGCTGGCGATGTGCGGCACCACCAGGCAGTTCGGCATCTGGGCTAAGGGATGGTCCGCGCGCAGCGGTTCGGGGTCCGTCACATCTAGTGCCGCGCCCGCGATGGTGCCCGCGCGCAGGGCGTCGACCAGGTCGGCGGTGTCGACGATGGGGCCACGCGCGGTGTTGATGAGGATGGCGTGCGGCGACATCTGCGCGAAGGCGGCCCGGTCGAACATCCCCCGCGTCGCGTAGCTCAGCGGCGCGTGGATGCTGATGAAGTCGCTCGCGTGCAGCAGTTCCGCGAAGGTGACGTAGGCCGCGCCCATCGCAGCTTCGGCAGCGGGATTGCGGCGCGGCCCCGTGTACAGAACCGGCATGCCGAAGCCGCGCGCCCGTCGCGCCACAGCCTGCCCGATGTCGCCCAGCCCGACGATGCCCAGCGTCGCCCCGTGCACGTCGCGCCCCAGCAGCAACAGCGGCCCCCAGGTCTGCCAGCGATCGTCGCGCACATAGGCTTGCCCCTCGGGCACGCGCCGCGCCGCCGCCAGCAGCAGCGCGAAGGCGAGATCCGCTGTCGTCTCGGTCAGCACCCCCGGCGTGTTGCCGACGAGGATGCCCCGCGTCGTCGCCGCCAATGTGTCGATGTTGTCATAACCCACCGCCATGTTGCTGACGACGCGCAGCCGGGGGCACGCGTCGAAGAATGAGCCATCTAAGCGGTCGGTCAGCAGGGCCAGCAGCCCGTCGCAGTCGCGCGCGTGGGTCAGCAGTTCCGTTGGGGGCGGCGGCAATTCGCCTGGCCAGATCGTGACATCGCAGCCCGCCCGCAGCAGCGCCACCCCGGCCTTGGGGATGGCGCGCGTGACGAAGACGCGGGGGCGG
>JBBQSR010000568.1:0-2746 GCA_038234855.1 Ktedonobacterales bacterium
CTGGGTGTCGGCAGGTCGCGCACCGTCGCGTCATCCGCGAAGGCCAACAGCCGCTCTGGGCGGATGCCAAACGTGACGGCGGTGTTGGCGGCGGGCGCGGCGGGCATGTGGGCGAGCATCTGGCCATCCGCCGTCGTCACCAGCACCTCGAACGAGTTGCCCATGTACTCGGCCAGCATCGCCTGGCCCGTCATCGCGTTCACCGTCACCGCTTCGCCGCCCAGCGTCTCGGTCGGCTTGCTAGCGAGGATGACCCCCTGCCCATTGGCCCAGCCCGCGCTGACGGCATCGGTGGCCGTCGCGCGCAGCTCCGCGCCGCCGGTCGTCCGCACTAGCCAGTGCTTGCCATCGCGCCCGGTGACGGTGCCGCGCAGTTGGTTGGCATACCCCATGAAGTTCGCCACATACAGGCTCTTGGGGTTGTCGTAGATCTCTTGCGGCGTGCCGACCTGCTCGATGTTGCCCAGCCGCATGACGACGATCTGGTCCGACAGCGACAGGGCCTCGCTCTGGTCATGGGTGACATACACGGTGGTCAGGTTCAGTTGGGTGTGGATGCGCTTGATCTCGATCCGCATCTCATTGCGCAGGTTCGTATCCAGATTCGACAGCGGTTCGTCCAGCAGCAGCAGTTGCGGCTCTAGCACGATGGTGCGCGCGATGGCCAGGCGCTGCTGCTGGCCCCCCGAGAGTTGCGCGGGGTAGCGTTTGCCAAAGGCTTCCAGGTGCACCATCTCCAGAGCACGGGCCACGCGACGGTTCCGTTCGGCACGTTTGACGCCGCGCACCTCCAGGCCATAGCTGACGTTGCGCGCGACGGTCAGGTGCGGAAAGAGCGCGTAATTCTGAAAGACCATCCCAAAGTTGCGCTTTTCGGGTGGCAGATGCTGGATGGGTCGGCCATTGACCAAAATCGCGCCGTCGCTCAGGTCCAGCAGCCCAGCGAGGCAGTTGAGCGCGGTGGTTTTGCCGCAGCCGCTCGGTCCTAGCAGCGTGACGAACGACCCACCCGCGATGGTGAGATCGATGTGATGCAGCACCGTCGTCCCCGCGAACTGGCGCGTGACGCCCTGCATCACCAGATTGCTGATGCGTTCCATACGATTGGCTCTCCGATAGGCGGTACAGGGCTGGCACGCTGGGGACGATTGCACCCCAGCGGCCAGGAAAGCGGTCGGGCGCGTCAGTGCGTCAGGCCGCCGATGTTTTTGGCCCACAGGTCAAAGGCGGTGGTGAGGTTCTCAGCGGACAACGGCAGCACGATCTTCGTGTTGGCGATGTCCTGGTCAAAGGCCGGGTCGCCGAACTGCTGGATGACCGCCTGGCTGGACGCCGGAGCCATGCTGAGCGTGATGCCCTGAATGGCCGGGCCGGGGTAGAAGTAGCCGCTATCATACAGCATCGCTTGCGCGGCGGGCTGCATCATATAGCGCATCAGGTCGAGCACGACCAGCTTGGTGTCGGCATCCAGGCCCTTGGGCATCATCATGAACGCGCCATCCGAGACGAAGGTGGTGCCTTGCAATTCAAAGGCTTTGTCGCCAGCGGGCACCTGTTGGAGCGAGCGCGGGTTGATGTCCCAGCCAAAGGTGCTGGCGACCATCGTGACGGTGCCATTCGACAGATCCTTCATCGTCGCGCCAGTGCCCGTCTGGAAGGCGGGCTGCGAGGGGGCGATGTCTTTCAGGAAGGCCCAAGTGTTCGCCCACCCATTCGTGGGGTCGGCGGGGTTGCTGTCACCCAGCAGATAGGGCAGGCCCATCAGCAAGGTACGGCCTGGGCCAGAGTTGGCCGGGTTGGCGTACTCGAACTGCTTGGGGTGCCCCTTGATCCACGTCCGCAGCGCGTCGAGAGTCGTCGGGGGATTGGGCAGCTTGGCGGGGTTGTACTCGAAGAGCGGGCCGCTCGGTGTCGTGCTAAAGAGGATGGCATTGCCCTGAGCGAGCGCGTTGAAATTTTTGGCGGTGGGCAGATAGTTGGCATCGAGGTTGGGGAAATAACTGGCTTGGTAGCTATTCAGGCTCTCGACGACGCCCGCTTTGTTGCAGTCGGCGACGCCATCAAAGCCGCTGAGCACGAGCGAGGTCGTGACCACGCCGGAGCTTTCCTGCGTGCCCAATTGGCCCGCCAGCGCCGGAGCCTGGATGCGCGCGGGGTAGTTGACGGCGGCGACCTCATCGGGGTGCGACGCTTTAAAGGCTTCGATGATGGGCTTGGCGAGGGTAGATGAGAAACCACCCGCGTCGAGAATGGTGAGGGTCACGGGATGCGACGGCTTGGTTTTGTCCCCGCCGCTGCTCGCGTTGTTGCCGCAAGCGGCGAGGCTCGTCGCCACGACGGCGGTGAGGATAATGGGGATGAAGGATCGTGCGAACCACAATGGCTTGTGCATGGATTGGGTCTCCTCAATGAGTCAATCGAACAATGCAACACCTGGCGGCACACCGACGCGCCGTCAAGCGCCCCATAGCTGGGGCGAATGTGGATTGCGAGCATCCCTGCTGGGTCCTCGGGGACATCCTTGCCATACATGCGGGGTACGCTAAGGGGTGCCGGGAATGGAGTGCAACGCCCCGCCGTCGGTAAAGACGGCATCGAGCACCGTGGCGACGCCGCCAAGGGTGATGGCGCTGCTGCCCAGCGCGCCCGCGATGACGCGGGTGTAGGCGCGCGGCGTAGGCAGACTCTGCGTCGCCACCGCCGCGCGGATGGGCGCGAGCACCAGTTCACCCGCGCGCATGGTGCT
>JBBQSR010000569.1:0-2743 GCA_038234855.1 Ktedonobacterales bacterium
GCGCGGGCGTGAAATCTGGCCCCAATGGCTCGGTGCCATAGCCCACCAGCGCGGCGGGCAACTCGGCTTCCGTCCACAACGCGATCCGCCCAAATTTGCGCGGATCGGTGTACAGCAGTCGCCGTCCATCCGCCAGATGGAAGGTGGCGAGCAGATAGTCTTCATCCGCCTGATTGGCCTGAAGCAAACGGAAGTTGCCCGCCATGCGACGGTGGATGGTCAGTACGCCGTCGCCGCTCAGCCGCACCAGCAACAGCTTGCCGCGCCGGTCAATGGCGGTGATGGCGCGTCCCTCGACCTCGCGGATGAAGTCGGGCACGGCGGGTTGGCTGATGACGCGCGGCCACGCGACGACTACTCGCACGATCTCCGCCCCGATGACGGCCTCGCGTAGTTGGCGGGCGACATATTCTACTTCAGCAAGCTCTGGCATGGTGGTGGTGTGGTTCCCTAGTCGAAATGCTCCCCTTCATTATGCCACATCTCGTCAGGGGCGTTTCGCCAAGCCGTGCACCATCACTTCCACGGTCATGCGGGCGAGTGCAGTCGCTTCCTCTGGGGTACTGGCGATATCGCGGTTGCCATCGAGGATGAGGTCGGCTAGCCCATGGACGGTGGACCACGCCGCCAACGCCAAATGGTCGATGTCGCCTTCCGCCACCAGCCCCTCGCGCTGCGCCGCCTGGAGCGCACGAATCACCACCTCATAGCCCGATGATGTCTCTGGGACATCGGCGTGCTTGAGCGGGAGGCATCCGTCGCTGGCGCGCAGTTCAGGACGAAACATCAGGCGAAACTGCGCCGGATGCTCCATGGCGAAGCGCACATAGGCCACGCCGACGCTGACCATCTTGTCGAGCGCCGACCCTGTTGCCGCATCATAGGCGAACTGCATCGTTTTGGCGAACTGCGCGAACCCTTCATCCACCAAGGCGGTGACGAGGGCAGCCTTGTCGGCGAAGTGGTGGTAGGGGGCGTTGTGGCTGACCCCAGCCTGGCGCGCCACCTCGCGCAGCGTCAGCCCGGCCACGCCGCCCTCGGCGATGACGCGCAACGCGGCGTCCAGCAACGCGCGGCGCAGGTCGCCATGATGATACGGTTTCTCCTCCGGCATCCCCGATTCCCTCCCACATCTTGACAATGTCCACATGCAGAGTATATCATATAAATGCATCTTGACGTTGTCCACATTTGCCGCTAAACACTCAGCCATCTTGACAACGTCCACATCGGGTCGATAGTGATCTGTCGATTCACTTTCAGCGGAGGGCATTTCATGGCTACATCGCGTCGCTGGTGGGTTTTTGCCATCGTCTCGCTGGCCCTTTTCATGGGCATGCTCGACAATCTGGTCGTCACGACCGCGCTCTCGTCCATCCAAAAATCGCTGCATGCTAGCGTGGCGGATCTAGAATGGACCATCAACGCCTATACCCTGGCCTTCACGATTCTGATGATTCCCGCCGCCGCGCTGGGCGACCGCATCGGCCACCGGACGGTGCTGCTGGCGGGCGTCGCGCTCTTTACCCTCGGCTCGGTGGGGTCGGCGCTGTCGACCACGGGAACGACCTTGGCGCTGGCCCGCGCGGTGCAGGGTGTGGGCGGCGCGGCCATCACACCGCTGACGCTCACCATCCTCGTGCGTGCCTTCCCCGAGCGGCAGCGCGCGGCGGCGCTGGGGCTGTGGTCTGGCGTCTCGGGGCTGGGGCTGGCGATGGGGCCGCTGATTGGTGGCATCATCGTCAACGGCCTGGCGTGGAACGCCGTCTTTTGGGTGAATGTGCCCATCGGGGCGCTGCTGCTGGTCCTGGGGGCGTGGCAGTTGCCCAACACGCGCGGTGTCAAACAACCATTTGACTATCTGGGGAGTGTGCTGGTGGGCCTGGGGCTGCTGGGCGTGGTGTATGGGCTGATTCGCGGCAACTCGCTCGGCTGGACCTCGCCGCAGATCTTGGCGGCGCTGATCGGCGGCGGCGTGGGGCTGGCGGCCTTCGTGGTGCGCGAACGCTTCGCCCGCGCGCCGATGCTGTCGCTATCGCTCTTTCGGTCGCGCGGCTTCTCGGTGGCGAACGTCGTGGGCTTCGTGATGAGCTTCGGCATGTTTGGCATCATCTGGCTCATCACGCTCTACATCCAGCAGGTGCAGGGCGCGTCGCCACTGCGAGCGGGGCTAGAGACGATGCCCTGGACGGGGACGATCATGCTGACCGCGCCACTGGCGGGCATCTTGGCTGGGCGCGTCGGTTCGCGTCCGCTGGTGGTCATGGGGATGGCGGCCCAGGCGATCGCGCTGGCCCGCATCGCCGCCATCAGCACGCCAACGACACCATATGCCGACCTGCTGCCCGCCTTCATCCTGGGGGGTTTGGGGATGGGCCTCTCGTTCGCGCCACTTTCCGCCGCCGTGATGTATCGGCTAGGCGAGGATCGCCAAGGGCAAGCCTCCAGCGCGTATAACACCATCCGCGAGCTTGGCGGCGTCTTTGGCATCTCGGTCTTGGGGGCGATCTTTCAGCACATCGTCACGGGGCCGACGCTGTTCATGACGGGCTTTCACACTGCCGTGGTGGCGGGCGCGTGCATCTTGGCAGGCGGCACGGGGCTGGCGTTGCTGCTGCCGGGCCGCGCCGCCGCTGTCGCGCTGCCCGCCGAGATGGTGGCGAGCGCGGCGGCGGAGTGAGCGTGTTGGGGCGATAGGGTTGCGCCGTCGCACAGCACGACAGCACCGGGGAAACTCTTCCCT
>JBBQSR010000570.1:0-2728 GCA_038234855.1 Ktedonobacterales bacterium
AGATCCTGCACAACACGGGGCGCATTGGGCAGCCCAAGGTGCAGTCGGCGCGCGAGACCATCGAGGCGCTGAACCCCGATGTCAAGGTCAACGCCATCAATGACCGCCTGACCCAAGAGCAGGTGCTGGCGCTCATCCGCGACTACGATGTCATCTTGGATGGCACCGACAACTTCCCCACGCGCTATCTGCTGAATGATGCCTCGGTCATCGCCAAGAAGCCGGTGGTGCATGGCAGCGTCTTCCGCTTCGAGGGCCAGGTGACGGTCTTCCAGCCCTTCGAGGGGCCGTGCTATCGCTGCCTCTTCCCCGAGCCACCGCCGCCCGCGCTGGCCCCGAACTGCTCGGAGGCCGGGGTGTTGGGTGTGCTGCCAGGCACCGTCGGGCTGCTGCAAGCGACCGAGGTCGCCAAGCTGTTGCTCGGCATCGGCGACCCCCTGATCGGGCGGTTGCTGACCTATGACGCGCTGGCGAGCGAGTTCAGCGAGTTGAAGCTCTATCGCAACCCGAACTGCCCCGCCTGTGGCGTCAACGGCCACCCCGAGGATCTGCCGATCTACGAAGAGTTCTGCGCGGTCTAAGAAAGGAGCTTTCCTCCATGGCAACCATCCGCATTCCCCCGGTCCTGCGCACCTATGTCGGTGGCGCGAAGACCATCACGGCGGAGGGCGCGACCGTCGGCACGGCGCTCGACGACCTCTTTGCCCGCTCGGCGGGGCTGCGCGAGCAGATCCTCACCAGCGAGGGCACGATCAGTTCCTTCGTGAATGTCTATGTGGACGACCATGACGTGCGCTACCTGCAAGGGCTGGCGACGCCGCTGGGGGCCGCATCCGTCATCACCTTGCTCCCCGCGATGGCGGGCGGCAGATAAAGCGAGCGCGACAGCCATGCCCTACGCCTCTATCCTCGACCTCATCGGCAATACGCCGATGGTGGAACTGGCACACCTCAGCCCGTCGCCCGAGGTGCGCATCTACGCCAAGCTAGAGGGGCAGAACCCCACCGGCAGCGTGAAGGACCGCATCGCGCTGGCGATGATTCGCCGCGCCGAAGCGGATGGCACGCTCAAGCCGGGGCAGACGATCCTCGAGCCGACGAGCGGTAACACGGGCATCGCGCTGGCGATGATCGCGCAGGTGCTGGGCTACCACTTCATCGCGGTGATGCCCGACAACGTCAGCCACGAGCGCCGCCAGATGTTGACGCTCTACGGCGCGGAGATCATCCCCTCTGATGGCCGCCTGGGCAGCAATGGCGCGGTGGCCCTGGCGAAGGAACTCGCCGCCGCGCACCCTGACTATTGTTTCCTCTACCAATATGGCAATCCGGCCAACCCCGGCGTGCACGAGGCGACGACGGGGGCCGAGATCGCGCGCGACCTGCCAGATGTCGCTGTCTTCGTGGCGGGGCTGGGCACGGGCGGCACACTGACGGGCTGCGGGCGACGGCTGAAGGCGCACAACCCCGCCATTCGCGTCATCGCCGCCGAGCCGATGCAGGGCGAGGGCGTGCAGGGGCTGCGCAGCCTGGCCGATGGCTTCATCCCCCCGATCTTCGACCCGAGCGTGCTGGATGGCAAGGTGCTCGTCCACGCGACGGATGCCATTCGCGCGCTACGTCGCCTGACCGCCGAGGAGGGCATCTTCGCTGGTCCCTCGTGCGGGGCGGCGCTGCATGCCGCGCTGCGGGTCGCGCGCACGATGGAGCGCGGCAAGGTCGTGGTGCTGCTGGCCGACGGCGGCTGGAAGTATCTGAGCGAAGACCTGTGGACCACCGACATCGACGACCTGGAAGAACATCTGGAGGATCGGCTGCTATGGTGAGCGTCCCCCGCGCTATCTACGACGCCATGCTGGCGCACCTGCGCGCCGTGTACCCGAACGAGGGTTGCGGCGTGCTGGCGGGCGATGGCACCACGCCGCTCGCCACGCGCCACTTCCCCGCGCGCAACACCGCCCCCGACGCCGAAACCTTCTCGATCATCGCCCCCGACGAACTCATCCAGATCTGGAACGCCATCGACGGCGCGGATGACGAGGTGCTCGCCTACTATCATTCGCATCCGCAGACCCAGGCGTATCCCTCGTCGCGCGACATCCGCTACGCCCAGGGCTGGCCCGGCGCGTACTCGATCATCACCTCGTTTGCGGATGTAGACCAGCCCGTGGTGCGTGCCTACCTCATCCATGGCGACACGGTGACGGCGGAGGACATCAACATCGTCGAAGGGGAATAATCTGCCCATGGCGAACCGCCCAGATGAACGTCGGCTGCTTGATGAAGGCGGCGAAGCGGCGTTGATGAAGGGCGGCTTCCACTTCCTCATCATGCTATAATCAGGTCTGTTCCCCAGGCAGTCAAACATGCTGAAAATCGAGGAGCAGAGTGATGAGTTTGCCGCGCCTTTTTGTGAGCCACAGTACGCTCGATAATGCTTGGTGCCGCCCGATGGTCAATGCCTTGACCGCCTTGGGATATGACGTCTGGTTCGATGAGCAACAGCTCCAGGGCGGCATGAACTGGGTCCAAAATATCGCTCAATCGCTGCAACAGCATGATATCGTCATCGTCATCATGACCCCGGCCTCATGGGCCTCTGCCTGGGTGCAAGAGGAAATCAATCTGGCCATCGCCACCCATAAACCGATCATTCCCGTGCGACTCAAACCCACCGATGTGAGCGGTTTTCTCTTGACGCGCCAATGGATCGATGCGGTAGACCAAG
>JBBQSR010000571.1:0-2718 GCA_038234855.1 Ktedonobacterales bacterium
AAACGGCATTGGCGACGCGGTGTACCCCTGGCAATATCTCCATGGTATAAGCTCCCTTGTCTTTTGCGAAAACGTTCCTTATAGAGCATGCCATGGGGGATCAAGGCGCGGTGAATTTGCGCGCATGGGGGATTGGCAACCCAGAAATAGTCATGCGGATAGCAAGAGTGGCAAAGGAGCGAACAAGCCCCCCCATTGTGATAGATTGAGCACAAATGGAGCTATGAGAAAATAGCGATGGTGAAACACGAAAGATGAGGAGAGGTGATGGCGAACATACATGTTGGTTCCGTTGTTTTGCGCGTGGGCGATTTGCGACGCCAGATGGAATTTTGGGCAGCGGCGCTCGACTACGTGCCGCGTCAAGAGCACAGCGACGACTTCGTGCTCTTGCGTCCACGTAACGGGGTAGGCCCAAACCTATCCCTTGATCAGCACCACTCGGCACTCGCATTGCCCCCACGCATCCATCTCGATCTCTATACAGACGACCAAGCCGGAGAGGTCAAGCGTTTACTCGCCCTCGGTGCCACCGAGATTCAGTGGAATAAGCGCCCGTCAGATGCGGACTATGTCATCCTCGCAGATCCAGAGGGCAACCGTTTCTGTGTGGTGGCTACGAATCAGGAAACGAAAGCAGAACAAGGGTGACGGGTGCCGCCCTTGTTCTGCTCCACGCGCTTTCCTAGATCTCGGTGATGGTCGGGATGATGAGCGGGCGCAGGTGGGTCTTTTGCCAGATGTAGGTGCCCAAGGATTCCTTCGTGCGCTCGGCGATCTCGTTGTACTCGGGGCGACCACGCGCCTGGCGTTTCAGTGACCGTTTCAGTTGCTCCACGGCTTGCGTCATGAACGATTCGGATTCGGTGCTGATGACGCCGCGTGCGATGACCTCGGGGTCTGCCAGCAGTTCGCCGCTGGCGTGGTCCAGCACCAGCGTCGCCACGACGACGCCATCCGCTGCCAGGTGCAGGCGGTCGCGCAAAACCTCGCGCGAGACATTGCCGACCGTCAGGCCGTCAACCAGCACCGCCCCAGCGGGGACGTGGCTGACCTTGCGCACGGCGTTGGCCGTCAGGCTCAGCTCCATCACATCGCCCAGCTCCGAGATGGGCACGCGCTCCATGTCGTAGCCCTCTTCCTTCGCCATCTGGCTATAGAGGTATTGGTGGCGATATTCACCGTGCACCGGCAACACGAAGCGCGGCTTGAGGATGCGCAGCGTGTCGCGCAGTTCGTCGCGGCTGGCGTGGCCGCTGACGTGCACGTTGGGGTTCAGTTCCTTATAGATGACCTTCGCGCCACGGCGGAAGAGGTTGTCGATGGTCCGCGCGACAGATTCTGTGTTGCCTGGCACCGGCTCCGCCGAGAGCACCACCGTGTCGCCCGCGTGCAGTTGAATGGTCGGGTGTACCCCCGAGGCGATGCGCGACAGCGCCGAGGTCGGCTCGCCCTGGCTGCCCGTCGTCAGCAAGACGACCTTGCCATCGGGCATGCGGTTGGCCTGGTCGACCGTCACCACCGACCCCTCGGGCAGGTGGATGTAGCCAAGCTCCGCCGCGACGGACATATTCTGATCCATGCTGCGTCCGGCGATGGCCGTGCTGCGCCCATATTTGTGCGCCGAGATGACGGCCTGCTCAAGACGCGGGATGTTGGAGGCGAAGGTCGTGATGATGACCCGCCCCTTCTCATCGCGGATGAGTTGGTCGAGCGCGTCGAAAACGCGCGTCTCGGGCGGGGTGCGGCCCTGGCGCTCGATGCGCACGCAGTCGGTCATCAGCCCCAGCACGCCCGCTTTACCCAGCTCTTCGAGCCGCGCGCGGTTGGTCTGGTAGGGCGAATCTTGTGAGACATCCAGCTTATAGTCGCCCGTCACGATCATCGTGCCCGCCGTGGTATGCAGCGCCAGCAGGAAGCTGCCAGGGATGCTGTGGGCCACCGAGACGAACTCGCAGTCTATCTGGCCCAGTTGCACGTGGTCGCCCGGCTCGACGGGGTGCAGTTCGGCGTATTGCAGGGCGCGGCGTTCGCGCAGCTTCGCCTCGACCATGCCCAGCGTCAGGCGCGACCCGTACAGGGGCACCTTCCAGTCGCCATGGGCGAGCTGGGGCAGCAAGAAGGGCAGCGCGCCGATGTGGTCTTCGTGGCCGTGCGTCAGCAAGATGCCGCGCATGCGGTCGATGCGTTCGCGCAGAAACGAGACATCGGGGATGACCAAGTCGATGCCGCGCTGCTCTTCCTCGGGGAATTTGACGCCCGCATCCACCAGCACGATGTCGGGGCCGCACTCGATGGCGGTGGCGTTCTTGCCGACCTCACCCACGCCGCCCAGGGGTATGATGCGCAGGGTGTTCGTGTTGGTCTTGGCACCGTCGTTCTTGGCGCGTGCGGGGGCGGGACCCTTGCCCGTGCGTTGGTGCTGGGTCTGCTGGGCGGGGCGGCCAGCGCCCGGTGATTGTGTCATGTAAAAAACAGTCTCCTTGTTAAAAAAAGCGGCACCTCATCGCTCTTGCGAGCCATGAAATGCCGCATAGACGCCTTCGATTGTTCGCAAATGCATGCGTGTTTCCCAAGAAAAATTGATCAGGACGTACCCAGTACCATCCGATGACAGGCCAGCGCCTACCGTCGCGCCCACACTTCATCAGGCCTGATCCATACTTGCCGCTATCGGCAACAGGGGGGACCAGGGGGAGGGCGCGACGAACGGCGAGG
>JBBQSR010000572.1:0-2711 GCA_038234855.1 Ktedonobacterales bacterium
GATGGCGGCGTAACCGACGCGCATATCGAGACCCTGCGTGATGGCCGTCGCCAACAATTGCAGGTCGGCGGCCAGCGGCGTCTGCGGATAGGTGACGGCGGGCTTATAGGCGGCGGCGGCCTTGGCGAGCTGCGCCGCGCCCGTCGCCGCCGTCTGGGATGTCTCGCTCAGCAACGTCCCAAAGGCGGTCTGGGCGTCGTTGGTGCCCGCGAAAGATCTGGTGAAGTCGAGCAGCGCCTTGCTGCGACCGGGCTTCGCGGCGTCGGCGGCGATGCCAAAAGCCTTGGCGCTAGTGACGGTGGGCACGGCGATGCCGGGGGCCATGAAGGCCGTCGGCAACTGCGAGCCGCCATCCAGCCCGGTGAAGGGATATTGCGCGGAACTCCCGATGGTTTGCAGATATTTACCCAGCCAGCCGGTGCGCGCCGAACCCTGCGCGCCGGTCGTGTCGAGTGTCTGCCAAATGTACATCGATTGGAAATGCGACAGGTTTTGTTGGGGGTAGCCAACATTTTCGACGATGGACATCTGCCCGGCGGTCCACAGCGGCATCAGCGCGCTCAGGCCCTTGTTCAGGCCCAGTTGGGCATTCAGGGGCAGCGTTTCAGCCTTGGTCAGTGCCAGGGTGGGGCGCAGCTTCGCATAGTTGGGGTCGGTGAGGGGCGCGACGGCATAGAGGCCATCATTGCCGCCCGCGAGTTGGATGACGATGAGGATGCGTCCGTTGCCGCCCGCGCGGGCGGCATGGGGCGTCGCGGCCTGGGCGGGCGCGGCGGCGAGCGCTTCGAGAATGCCCGGCGCGAGCAAACCCGAGCCGACGGCCAACATGCCATTCTTGAGGGCGGCACGGCGCGAAATAGTGGGCATGATGGCTCCTTTTAGTTGAGCTGATATTCGGGGCTGGTCAGCAGCAGGTAGACCATGGTGCGCAGGTTCTCGGCGGAGATGGTCTTGCCACCCGCCAGATTCAGCGGCGCGCCCGTGTCGGGGGCGGTGAGCGTCGCCAGCAGCGTCGCGCGGCGCGCATCACTGATGGTGCCATCGACGAGCAGATTGATGTAGTACGTGACGACCGCCTCGGGCGACGAAAGGTGGTTATTGGTCAGCGTCGCCTGGAAGGTCTGCAAGAGCGCCTGTTGCGAGGTGCCGGTCGTGCTCCGGCCACCGCCCAGCAGCGCGTTGATAAAGTTGACCCGCGTCAGCCAGGTGCCGGTGTTGATCCAGTCTGCGCTGGTGACATCGCCCGTCCAGCCCGCGACGTTGGGCGGCGCGAAGATGGTTTGGCCCATCTGCGCCATCAGCGTGCTGAGGCCCTGGCCGGTGAGGCTGACCTCCATCTGCCGAATCGCCCCGATGGTATATTCCACCGGACTCTTGAGCCGCGCGCGATAGGCGGTGGTCGACCCAAAGGTGGGCAGATGGAAGAGCGCGCGCATCACGGCTTGCATGTTGTGCCCGCTGGTGGTGTAGACGCCCGCCAAGGTCTGCACGTCCGCGTCGCTCGGCTTTTCGCCCACGAAGAACTGGTACAGCCGCTTGCAGAGGTATGGCCCCGTCGCCGGATGCCCCGCCACGATGCGAATGACATCTTTATAGTCGAGGTTGCCCGTCTGGCCCAACAGCGTCTTGGGGCCGCCGTCGTGCTTCGTGTCATCATAGGTCACCTGCCCCCCACGCTTCAGGGTGAAGCCGGTGAGGGCGCGCGCCGCGTCGTGGACATCTGCCTGGGTATAGCCGCCGCTGACGCCGAGGGTAAAGAGTTCCATCAGTTCGCGGGCATAGTTCTCGTTCGGCGCGGATTTGTTGCTGAGCCGCAGGTCCAGCCACCACATCATCGCCGGGTCCTGGGTGATGCCGAGCAAGATGTTGTCATACGTATCGAAGACATGGTCGCGAAGAAAGGTGTTTTGCTGGATGATGTAGGGATAGCCGTTCTTGCCGCCCACCTTTTGATAGCTGCTGGTGAGCAAGCCGTGCCAGAACAGCGTCATCTTCTCTTGCAGCGGTCGCTTGCTATACAGCATCCTCACCACCCACCAGCGTTGCATATCCGTCACCTTGGTGAGGTCCAGCGACAGGCTCTGCAACTTCGCGTCGATGTCATCGGTGACGCCCTTGGGGTTCAGCAGCCGTTCGACGGCACCGTCGTAGCCGAGCGCGCTATAGGACTCCACCTCGCTCGCGCGTGCGCCGAAACCCGCCCGCCGCAGCAGATGCTGAATCTGCGGATGGGGCGCGGCGGCGACGGATTGCTCTTGCCCCGGCAGTTGCAGATGCACCGCCCCCTTGGTGACGAGCAGCCCGGTCGTGATGGCCGCCGCGCCCAGACCCGCCGCGCCCGCGCCGATGAGCAGGCCCCGGCGCGAGACGCGCGGCCCCGGCCCGCCATGCTTCCTGACCGGAGCCACCGGCGGTGGCAGCAAGGTATCGTGTTCGCTCATTCTCGTTCCTCTGTGACGCCGTTGCATCCATCGCGACGGGCGCGCTGGCGCGTGAATCGTGGTTGGTCGGTGATGAAGCCTTTCCCGGTACTCCCCTATCTTGCGATCTCTGCCTGAAAGAACCCTGAACGCCGGATTAAGTCTGGCTGAGGGGGGGCCCCAGAGTGTGCCACGCGCTCCGCTTCTGGAAGGCATGCCCCACCCGCAGCACCAGGGCATCCGCGCCGTGGCGTCCGATGATCTGCATGCCCACCGGCAGACCCGCCACCA
>JBBQSR010000573.1:0-2707 GCA_038234855.1 Ktedonobacterales bacterium
CCAAACGAGCTGACGGCATATGAACTGAGCGACGACCGCACGAAATCGTGATCGCGTTCCAGCAGATGCGCCACCACGCCCGTCACCACAAAGGCGCTTGCCCCCGTCGTCACCGCCCAACCCAGTCCCCGTTGCCCCGTCGCCGTGCTCATCCCCATCATCGTGTGCGCTCCTGCTATCTGGTGTGAGCCGCCGTGCGGCCATCCAACAGATTAGACCAGGGCAACGCTGTCGCGGGCAAGCAAGGGCGAGGGAAATCGCCCTCCCCTGCCCTCCGCGAGATGGGCGGAGGGGGCCACCCTCACGCGCGTGCGAAGGCGTCCTCGATGATGGGCGCGATCTCTTCCCATTCGACGCTAGTCTGGCGGCCATGTTCAAAGGCATCCGTCAGCCAAGCGGCGACGGTTTGCACACGCGGATCGTCCTTCACCAGCTTCTGCCCCAGGTGCTGATGGATGAGGAAGATGATGCCCGCCACGCCGCTTTCCTTGGTCAATGAGACTTCCAGCGGGCGACCCAGCAATTCGGGGACATTGAAGGGCGCGTACATCCACCAAAACTTATTCAGGCCATCCGCGTGCACCCCCGCGCGCGTGCGGTGCGCGTCGCGGCCATACAGCGGATATTTCGGGGGCACCGCCTCGCCCATCGCCGCGTACAGGTCCACCAGCGCGTTGAGCGCGGTGAAGTCGGGCGGCGCGTCAGCGAAATAGCCCATCCCCAGCAGATGCAGCAGCACGCCCTCAAGCGGCGCGTTGCCGGTGCGCTCGCCCTTGCCCAGCAACGTGCCATTGATGACGCAGCAGCCCGCGCGAATCGCTGCTAGGCAGTTGGCGACCACCAGCCAGGTATCATTGTGCGGATGGAATTCCAGATCCTCCACCGCCACGCCGAGCGATCGCAGCAGGGCGATCAGGCGCGGCACGCTGCGGGGGAGCGCCACATCATCATAGGGCAGCCCCAGACCCAGCGTATCGCAGACGCGAAACTTGGGCCGCAGCGCCTCGCCATACGGCGCGGCCAACGCCAGCACCGCCGCGACGAAGGGTTGCAGGAAATCGGTCGGGGCGCGCGTGGCATCCTCCAGGTGCAGCCGTGGCCGGATGCCCGCCTCCAGCGTCAGCCGCACCGCGTCCAGGTACGTTTCCGCCGCCTGGTTGCGGCCCCCCGGCGTGAATTTGTGGAAGGTGTGGTAGTCCGACGCGGAGGCCAGCATGCCCGTCTCGCGCACGCCCAGGCTGCGGATCAGCGCCACGTCCTTGGCCGTCGCGCGAATCCACGTCGTCGGCTCGACAGGCGCGCCGCCTTGGTAGCGTTCCAGCGCGCCCTCCAGCGCCGCCCGGTCCGACGCCCGATAGGCGAAGAACTCGGCTTGGCGAATGGCCCCTGACCGCCCCGTGAAACGACATTGGTTGTCGTAGATCGCTAGGCTCTGCTCCACCGTCAGCGGCAGACCGCCCTGCTGGCCGTCGCGGTGCGTCGTCTCGGTCGTCCACACGGCGGCGGGCAGACTCGCAGGCCGCGCGACCCAATCATAGCGCGGGAAGGCGTGGTGCGGAAACGTCGCGGGGAAATACTCCGGCTCCCCCGGCTCGGGCATAATGCTCATGATGGTCGCTCCTTTGCGCATGACACTCACTGCTATGCATTGTAGGGAGCCTAGATCATACCCGTCAATATTGATTATACTATCAATATAACGAGCGAAGGGGTCACACGATGCCAACCGACACCCATCTCTCAGCGCGGGCGGCGGCGGAGGCGCTGGGCGTCAGCGTCGCCACGCTCTACGCCTATGTCAGCCGTGGCCTCATCCGCTCTGATGCGGGCAGCGACCCTGGCAAGCGGGCACGGCGCTACCTACGCGAAGACGTGCAGCGGCTGATCGATCAAAAACGCTTCCGCCACGACCCCGGCGAGGCGGCGACGGGCGCGATGCACTGGGGCACGCCCGTGCTGGAATCCGCCCTGACGCACATCACCGACGATACCTTGCGCTATCGCGGCCAAGATGCCGTCGCCCTAGCCACCACCGCTTCGCTAGAGGAGGTCGCCGCGCTGCTGTGGATGGGCGACCGCGACGGCGCGGCGGCGCTCTTTGCCCACCCGCCGCGCGACATCATGGCGGCGATCTGGTCGCAGATTCCGCGCGACCTGCCACCATTGCAACGGTTGATCGTCGCCCTGACCCTCGCCTCGGCCCACGACACGGCGGCGTATGACCTGGACCTGCGCTTCGGCACCGTTCCGGCGACGGGCGCGCGCATCCTGGCGCTGCTAGCCGCCGTCCTCGCCGACGATCCCGCGCCAGAGGCCCCCATCGCGGCGAACCTGGCGCACCGCTGGTGCCCCGGCCAGCCCGCCGCGCCCGCGCTGCTGGGGGCGGCGCTCATCCTCTGTGCCGACCACGAATTGAACGCCTCGGCCTTCGCGGCGCGGGTGGTGGCCTCCACCGACGCGCACCTGTATCTCGTGGTGACGGCGGGGCTGGCCGCGCTGGGCGGCTTCAAGCACGGCGGCACGACGGGCCTCGTCGAAGCCTTCCTGGATGAGGTGGGTGAACCAGCCGCCGCACCGCGCATCATCAGCCAACGGCTGCGGCGCGGCGTGTGCATCCCCGGCTTTGGGCATCGGCTCTACCCCACTGGCGACCCACGCGGCGCGGAACTGCTGCGGCTGGTCAACGCGCACCTACCCGCCGCCCCCG
>JBBQSR010000574.1:0-2694 GCA_038234855.1 Ktedonobacterales bacterium
TATTGAAAAGACGGATGTTCTGGAAGGTCCGCGCGATGCCCGCCCGTAGCACATTGTCGGGCGTCTTGCCCGCGATGGATTTGCCGCCCAGCAGCATCTGCCCCGAGGTCGGCGTATAGATGCCCGTGATCAGGTTGAAGACGGTCGTCTTGCCCGCGCCATTCGGGCCGATGATGCTGAAGATCTGGCCCTGCTTCACGTCTAGCGTGACGCTATCGACGGCGGTGAGGCCGCCAAAGGTCTTGGTGACGGTGGTGAGCGCCAGCGCCGTTGGCGTGGCGGCTGCCCCCGTCGCCGGGGGCGGGGTGGTCGCTGATGGTTGCATGCTCTATTCCTCCCGTCCCTGCGCGTCGGAGCCAGGCCCGGTGTACTCGGTGTGGTCCGTGCCGCCCCCACCACTGATGGTGCCGCCCGCTTGCTCGATGGCGAGCGCGCCCACCGACGATGCTTCCTCCACCGAGGTCGCCTGGCGCAGTTCGCGCTGGCGGCGATTGTTGGGGATGATGCCCTGCGGGCGCAGCAGCACGAAGGCCAACAACACGACGCCATACATCAGATATTTCGATTGATCGATTGGCAGCGCCGCCAAGAAGTGCAGTGGGGAACTAGTCGGTGCGATGAGGTCGCTGGACTTCACGGTCTCGTTGATGCTGCTCAGCACTTGAATGTCGAAGTATTTCAGCAACACTGCACCCAAAATCACCCCTGGCACACTGCCGATGCCACCCAGCACCACCATGATGACCACCGTCATCGACACCAAGAAGACATATTGTGATGCGTCGATGCTGGGGAAGGCCACGGCTTGCAACACCCCGCCGATGCCACCAATAGCCGCGCCCATGCCAAAGGCTAGTAACTTGGTGCGTACCAAGTTTACCCCTGATGCCGCCGCTGCCGTCTCATCTTCGCGGATGGCGACCCATGCGCGTCCTAGACTCGATTCGCGGAGCGCGGTGACGATGACGATGACGAGCACGGCGACGAACAAGATGAGGTAATAGAGGGGCGTGTGGTCCTGCGAGAAGCTGCCAAAGTCAAAGGTCCCTAAAGGGGTAGAAACGGGTGGGATAGGCGAGGCAGTCAGGCCATTGACGCCCCCAAAGAAGGGAGCGTTTTGAAAGAAGATGCGCACGATCTCGCCAAACCCCAGCGTGACGATGGCGAGGTAATCGCCGCGTAGCCGCAGCGTGGGCGCACCCAACAACACTCCAGCGGCACCCGCGATCAGTGCCCCCAACGGCAGCAGCACCCAGAATGAAAAGATGGGTACTTCATGAAGTTTCCTATCAAGCCCATAGAGCGTGCCGCTAGAGAGCGAAGCAAAAACATAGGCCCCCGTCGCATAAAAGGCGACATAACCCAAGTCGAGCAGGCCCGCATACCCCATGACGATGTTTAGCCCCAGGGCCAGAATGACGTAGACGCCGATCTCTGCCGCCGAAAGGATGAGCGATTGATCGCCGCTGATCTGGGGCAGCAGAATCGCCAGTACCCCAAAGAGCAGACCAAGCCGCCAGCCAGAGATATACCACGTAAGCGACCGCCCCAGCACCTTGGTGTCGTTGAGCCAGGTGCGCAATTCCTCGATGCGAGTACTCAGCCCTTGAATGGCCGCGCGAGTAGGATTTACCATAGCTATGTCCTTCCCCCTAAACCTTGTCGGGTACTTGCTGACCCAACAGGCCAGTGGGCCGGAAGATGAGAATCAGCACCAAGATGCCAAAGACGATGGCACCGCTCCACGCCAGACCGTTCTGCACATATTGCGTGGCGAGAGCCTCGATGACACCAATCAAAAAGCCGCCGAGCATGGCCCCCGTCGGGTTACCAATGCCCCCCAATACCGCCGCCGTGAAGGCCGTCAGGCCCACTGGCAAGCCGATGTCTACGCGCACAACATTAAACTTCATGCTATAGATGACGCCCGCCGCCCCCGCCAGCGCCCCGCCAATGAGGAAGGTGATGGCGATGGTCCGGTTGATGTTGACGCCCATCAGCGAAGCGGCCTCGGGGTCTTGCGCGGTCGCGCGCATCGCACGGCCCAGCTTTGTCGTGTTGATAAAGCGGTTCAGCCCAATCATCAGCCCCACCGCCAGGATGATAATGAAGATATCCAACACTAAGACGTTCACGCCGCCGATCTGTATGCCCGTGGTCGGGAAGAAGGACGGATATGCCACGGCGTTTGGCCCACGCCAGAGCTGCCCGAGATTGTTGAGGACGAACGAGACCCCGATGGCCGAGATCAGCGGCAGCAGGCGTGGTGCCCGGCGCAGGGGACGATACGCGAAGCGTTCGATGGTGACGTTAATAGCCGCCGAGACCAGCGCGCCGATCACCAGCAACAATAGTAGCACGCCGATGAGTGGTAAGAAGCTCAGCGGTGAGGTCAGTTTATCTAGCCCCATCCCTTGCGCCACAGCCAAGGTGACGATGGTGCTCCACATGAAGACATCGCCGTGCGCGAAGTTGATGAGTTCGATGATGCCATACACCAGCGTGTATCCCAGGCTGATGAGGGCGTAGATCGCGCCGATGACGATGCCGTTCTCAAGCTGCTTGAAGAACAGGTTCGTGTCGAAGGCAGCCAAAACCAGGTGCATAGACAAACTCCCTTAGGCGGAGGATAGAGCAGCGGCACATCAACATGCCGAGCGTGGAGCCATGCTTATTGTCAGAAGCATAACCCAT
>JBBQSR010000575.1:0-2682 GCA_038234855.1 Ktedonobacterales bacterium
ACCTTCGATCAGTTCGACATCGGGCATGTGCTGGAATTGCGCACCGCCCCCGTCGGCGAAAAAGTTGTCATCACGAACCACCGCAGCGAACTCGTGCTGATCGACCTCGCGGATGAGACGATGCGCGTGCTGGACCGCAGCCCCTTTGGCCGCATCGAGGATGATGTGGCGATGGTCGGCACCGCCTGGTCGCCCGATGGCGCGTGGGTGGCCTACGCCTTCGCCATCAGCGCGCAGCAGACGGCCATCAAGCTGTGCAACATCGCCACGGGTGAGACGCATCAGGTGACGGACCCCGTCCGCCGCGACATGCTGCCAGCCTTCGATCCGCTGGGCCGCTACCTCTACTTCATCAGTGCGCGCATCTTCGATCCGGTACAAGACAACCTGCACTTCGACCTCAGCTTTCCGCGCGGCATGAAGCCGTATCTGATCACGTTGTCGCGCGACCTGCCCTCGCCCTTCATCCCCGGCGTGCGCGCCGAATCGCTGGCGGATGAGGACGACGAGGAAGACGATGGCGACGAGGACGAAAAGCCCCAGGAAGGGGCCGATGCTGCCGCCAGCGAGGGCGACGAAACGCCCGCAAAAGATGGCGCGAACGACGCGGCAGCCAAGGGCAGCAAGCGCGATGGCCCCAAGCCGACCGTGATCGACCTCGATGGCATCCGTGAACGCATCGTCGCCTTCCCCGTGCCCGAGGGACGCTATGACCGTGTGCAGGGCACGCCGAACGGGGTGCTCTACGGCTTCCATGGCGTCGCGGGCACGCGCGACGAAGATTGGACGGCGAACGTTCCCCCCGCGCACGGCAGCGTCGACTACTATAATTTCGAGACGTACAAGGCCGAGCGTCAGATCGACGGCGTCAGCGACTTCGCGGTGGGGGCGGACGGGCGCACGCTGCTGTACCGCGCGGGCGAGCGTTTGCGCGTGATGAAGGCGGGCGACAAGCCGCCGCAGAGCGACCGCGTGGGCCGCGAATCGGGCTGGCTGGACCTCAACCGTGTCAAGGTGTCGCTGCGCCCCGAGTCCGAATGGCGGCAGATGTACGATGAGGCGTGGCGGCTGCAACGCGAGCAGTTCTGGGTAGCGGATATGGGCGGCGTCGATTGGCAGACGATCCACGACCGCTACGCGCGCCTCATCCCCCGCGCCACCTCGCGCGACGAAGTCTCGGACCTGATCTGGGAGATGCAGGGCGAGCTAGGCACCTCGCACGCCTATGAGATCGGCGGCGAATATCGCCCGCACCCCAACTATGCCCAGGGTTTCTTAGGCGTCGATTGGCGCTATGATGCCGCCACGGAAAGTTATGCCATCACGCGCATCGTCCGGGGCGACCCGTGGGAAAGCACCGCGACCTCGCCGTTGCTGGCACCGGGCATCAACGTCGCGGTGGGCGACGCGGTGGTGGCGATCAATGGGCAACCCCTCAGCGCGGCGCGCGGGCCACAGCAATTGCTGGTGGGCCAGGCGCGGCAAGAGGTGCAGTTGACCGTCCGCCCCAGCGGCAGCGGGGAAACGCGCTCCGTCACGGTGCGCGCCCTCGGCCAAGAATATGACGCGCGCTACCGTGACTGGGTCGAAGCCAACCGGCGGCGCGTCCATGAGGCGACGGATGGCCGCGTCGGCTACCTGCACATCCCCGACATGGGGCCAGATGGCTTCGCGGAGTTTCACCGCGCCTACCTGGCCGAGTATGACCGCGCGGGCCTGGTCGTGGACGTGCGCTGGAATGGCGGCGGCAACGTGTCGGGCCTCATCCTCGAAAAGCTGGCACGGCGACGGCTGGGCTATTCGTTCCAGCGGTGGGGCGCGCCCACGCCCTATTTCCAGGAATCGCCACGCGGCAACCTGGTGGCGCTGACCGACGAAAACGCCGGATCGGATGGCGACATCTTTAGCCATTCCTTCAAGATGCTGAATCTAGGGCCGCTGGTCGGCAAGCGCACCTGGGGTGGCGTCATCGGCATCTCGCCCTATACGCTGCTGTCGGATGGCACCTTCACCACGCAGCCCGAGTTCAGCTTTTGGTTCAACGATGTCGGCTGGGGCGTCGAAAATTATGGTACCGACCCCACCATCGAGGTCGATTTCACGCCGCAAGACTACGCCAAGGGGACCGACCCCCAGCTTGAACGCGGCATCGCGGAAGCCCTGCGGCTGGTGACGGAGCGCCCCGCCGCCACCCCCGACCCCGGCGCACGCCCCCGGCTCGGCTATAAACCACCACAAGGCTAACGCACCGGAAAACGAAGGAGTACCGCATGCCAGAACACGCCAAGGGACCATTCACCGTGCAGACGACCCCCGCGCCCAGCGAGGCCGGGGCGGATGCCAGCCTGGGACGCATGATCCTCACCAAGCAGTTTCACGGCGATCTCGAAGCCACCAGCCAAGGGCAGATGCTGACGGCGGGCACCGCCATCCCCAGCTCGGCGGTCTACGTCGCCATCGAGCACGTGACGGGCACGCTGCATGGTCGCAGCGGCAGTTTCGCGCTGTATCACAACGGCATCATGACACGTGGGGCACCGCAACTGGCGATCACGGTCGTCCCCGATTCCGGCACCGATCAATTGACGGGCCTCTCGGGGACGATGACGATCACTATCGAGAACGGCGACCACGGCTACGACTTCACCTATACACTAGACGAAACGGGCTGAGGGGAGGATC
>JBBQSR010000576.1:0-2680 GCA_038234855.1 Ktedonobacterales bacterium
CCGTGCGGTGGAGGTATCGCATCATGGTCGTCTCCTGTGGTGACGAGAGGGCCATCTAGCTCAGCAATATGCCAACGGCGCGGGATGCGACGATGTCCGCCACCCCATCCATTCGCCTGATGGATTTGGGGCGTTGCGGGTGGAAACGGGCATCCCAGCGCCTAGCTCTCGGCTTCGTGTAATCGCCGTCATTATACGCTACCACAAATACCGCCCTCTAGGGAACAAATGCCAGGCAGAGTGTGTTCTTCGTCACACGAACACAAGAAGGCAGCATAGATGAAGGGGGGTGTTAGCTAGGATTGCTTCTGCTCTTGCTTGTGCAAGAATGCCGCTAAAAGCTCTCACCACATTACCGTTTGTCAATAGAAGTATGGGCGCAGTTTTTCAGGTGCTCATACCTAATGAGTCGGGGGTAGAGGGAAAATCATGCCTACCATCCTCCGTATTGACGGATATCGCTTTTTCTTTTACAGCAACGAGGGGGGTGAACCTCCCCATGTTCATGTACAACATGCGAAAAAAACTCGCCAAAGGTTGGCTTACCCCGCCACATATGGGCGAAAATATTGGGTATACTTCAAAAGAGTTACGCCGCATTGAGGAATTGATAAACCAGCACCACGCGCGCTTACTGGAGGCTTGGTATGGCTACTTCGGCAGTTAAGACATTGCGGCCCATGGCGAAGAACGTATCGTTCACTGACGAATCAATGACGGTTCATTTAGCTGATGATGCCTCAATTACGCTACCTATCGCCTGGTTTCCCCAACTCGCGGCAGCAACCGCAGACCAACGCCAACAATGGGAGCTATTGGGTGGCGGCGTCGGTCTGCACTGGGAAGAGATCGATGAAGACATCTCTGTGCCAGGTCTGCTCGGCTTGCCCTGTCAATGACACGACGCTCCCCGTAAACTTAAGGGCACACTCGCCCTCACCGCACCTTGACCTCCGCTGGAACGCGGCGCGGCACCCGACGCTTGCGCACCGCCGATGAGACGCCAAAGGTCATCAGCGCGCCTGCCAAGATGATGGGCACCGCCAAGGAGATGAACTGCGCGAAGGTCACGAGATTGAGCACCGTCTCCCCCAATGGCACGCTCAGGATCGTGATCCACAAGTAGGCGGCGACTACGATGGTGACATTCGTCGCAGCCACAGTGATGCCCGTCGCGAGCGCCAGATTTTCACGACTGGTGAAGTAGTAGCTGTGGCCGTACAGCCCCAGACACAGCCCAAAGATGCCATCGAGCGGATAGGTGGAGCCGGTCGCTTGCGTCACCGCGTAGCCGGTGAAGGCGATGATGATAGAAGACAAAATGACCATCAACGCCAAAACAATCACTTGATTCGATGCCAAGCGGCGTGGGCGGTCATAGCGCCGTATAGCTTCGCGTTCTGGTGAAGGCGCGGCAGGTGTGGGCATCATCCTTCTGTGGTTGCTTAGGGCATCTCAGCGAGCTGTTGCAGGCGGTGGGCGCGTTCGCCATCGCTGGTGGAAATGACACGCTGGATGGCCGCCGTCAGCTCCATGGGCGAAAATGGCTTCAGCATATAGATGTCCGCGCCCACTGCTAGGCCAGTGAAGCGATCTTTATCTTGCGCCAACGCCGTCATCATCACGATGGGGATGGAGGCCGTCTCGGGGTCGCCACGCAGCGCACGCACGAGCTGATAGCCATCGAGGCCGGGCATCTTCACATCCAGCACAACACAAGCAGGATTGTAGCGCATGATATCTTCCAGCCCCGCGACACCATCGGGCGCACCGATGACGCGGTAGTTCCCCAGTTGTTCCATGGCGAACTTCAGGAAGGTGAGCAAGCTGGTGTTATCTTCTACAATGACGATCGTTTGCGTCGGAGCACTGGGCAGAGTCATTTTCGATGATCCTTTCGTCGGTGTCGACGATCTCATGCCGGGAATCGCGACCAAGTGGTGTGCATTGCTACCCAGCACATCCACCAATGACAGCATGTGGATGAGCCACCTGGATCAACTCATGCAATTATAGGCGGACCTGTCAAGCAGCATAGATAGGCGCGCATGTCTGGCGACGAGTGAAGAGCATCGTACGCGGCAGGCCAACACCGCCCCTTGACAAGGGGACACACATGCATTATAATCATGCCCAGTATACCTGACAGTGGCCCGCGTTGAGCAAGAACAGTAGCTGCCTGGGGATTCGCCAGCGAACCGGACGCTTTGGTGAGAGAGCCGGTAAGGATCACCCGCAGTGAACGCGCTTGTGAGCGGTTGGCCGAAGAAAGTCGCGTGGCATGATGCCGCCGACAAGTAGGCACAGGCGGTCGGCTCCCGCGCCAGCAATAGCCGAAAGTGGTCACAACAGCACGCCGCACAAAGTCGTGTCGGCTGCGGCGATAGCGTTATCGCTGTGGCAATGAGGGTGGTACCACGGGGCGCAGTATAGCGGATCTATCCTGCCTCTCGTCCCTTACGCATCGTGTTCGTAGGGGACGAGAGGCTTTTGTCTGCCCAGCGGATGTTGGGCACCCAGAAAAAGGATCTGCTCATGCACCACCTGTTGACCCTCGCTGATGTGTCGGCATCGGAAATTACCCATCTCTGCGCCAACGCGCGCTTGCTCAAACACAAACGCGGCGTCTTTCAGCCCCCGGCGTTGGCTGGCCGCACCGTCGCGCTGCTCTTCGAGAAAC
>JBBQSR010000577.1:0-2669 GCA_038234855.1 Ktedonobacterales bacterium
AAAGAAGAGCAGCCACGGCTCGTGAAAGAAGGACTCGACGCCAGGATAGACCCTGGGGTCTGTCTGCCGCGAGTAGCCGAGAAAGCCCGTGATGAGGATGGCGACGACGCCGCCGAGCCCCAATAAAATGATGAGGAGCGGCGGATATTGCACCAAAAACCGGCTCCGCTGTTCGTCGTAGAGGTCGGTGTAGGCCTGGGGGGCCTCTGCCGCGCTCGTTCCCTCTTGCATGAGTGTGTCCTTCCCACCTGAAAACATGAATAGCACTCCTCGCCCAGCGGCAAGTATGGTGCCAGTTCGCATGAATGCTTTAGCCAGACGAAGAGGCTGCTGTTACTCATGACGAACGAAGCGCGGTCGGCGCTTCACAGCACCGACCGCGTGTGGGAAATTCATGCAGGGAAAGGAACCGCGTCATTTGCCGATGGCGCGGATGAGCACCTCGCTAAAGAAGTAGAGCAACGTCAGCGAAACGCCCAAGATGATGGGGCTGTACGGGTCCGCGCCGGGGGTAATGACCGTGGCGAGTGCCCACAGGCCCACCAGCGCATACGCGCGGTTCTTCGCCAATTGCTTCGACGACACGATCCCCACCACGGCGGTAAAGGTCATGATCAGGGGGAGCTCGAAGGTCGCCCCAAATGCCAGCATGAAGAAGAGGATGAACGAGAAGTAGCTATCCGCCGAGATCAACTCGTGGAAGCCCGAGTCGCGCCCAAACTGCAACAGAAAGGCGACGGGGAAGCGCAGGGTCAAGAAGCCCACCGCCACACCCAGGGCGAAGAGCACCACGCCGATCAACGTGAAGGGCAGCGCGTGCTTGCGCTCTTTGCGGGTGAGCGCGGGCGCGATGAAGCTCCACAGTTGGTAGAGCCACACGGGCGTCGCCAAGGCGATGCCCACCCCCAGTGAAACCTTGAAGACAACGGTAAAGCCTTCGCCGATGCCCGTGGCGATCAGTCCCTTATAGACACCAGCCAGCGGTAATTCGAGAAAGCGAAGGATGGGGTCATGGATGAAGAAGGCCACGAGCGTGAACGCGATGACGGCGATGAAACTGAAAAAGAGACGCCGCCGCAACTCGGCGAGGTGGTCGATGAGCGACATCGTACCGCCCGTTTCCTCATCCGTCTCGCCCGCGTAGTCGTCGTAGTCGTCGCCCAGATCGTAAGCGAGGCCCGCGTCAGTGTCAGAGATAGCCATGCTGCGCCTCTCAGTGACGCCGATAGCACATCACGCGGTGCGCGGGGTGTGGCCCGGCACCGCGTGACATAGGAACCAGCGTCGATTAATGCGTCGACGTTTCGGAAGGGGCGGCGTCCACGGTCGTCGCGGGCAGATTGCGCTCGGTCGGCTCATCGTGGTGGCCGATCTCTTTCATGCTTTTCTGGAACTCGCGGATGGTCTTGCCGACCGCGTTGCCCATCTCAGGCAGACGCTTGGGGCCAAAGAACAACAGCGCGACCGCCGCCACCAACAACAACTCGGGGAAATGTCCGATGCCAAACATGGTTGTGCTCCTCTGCTTCGTCAACGAAGCGACTGAATCTACGCTGTGAAACCCCTATTGCCCATAGTATACACCGAAAAAAGGTGTTTGCCTAGCCCGTGTGCCAGATTACCCCCGTGGTGGTGCGGCGGCGCACGGTACTTTCCGGTCGCCCCTTGTCGCTGCCTGGGGGATTATGCTATCATCGCGCTTGTATGCTGGGCTATGTGGTTGGTGCGGGATGTGGGCGTGCGGCGGCCCTGACGCGGCGTTTTCCCCTTCGGCGATCCCGTCCTTGGCCGTCGCTTTGCACCATGAGGCCAGATATCTCTACCTCTTTACGCGTTGCTGTGAAAGGATCTTCAGCATGGTTAAACTGCTTGGGCGGGGGCTGTTGCTCTGTGCCCTGCTCGTGGTCACAGGGGCCAGCTTGGTGCAGGGGGCACGCCCCGCACAGGCGGCGGCGACATCCGCGCGCTTCGTCGCGGCGACCTGTGGCTTCACCTTGGGGACGGGCATCGTGGCGGGGCGCGACGTGCGTTGCGGCTACCTCTCCGTCCCCGAAAATCGCGCGCATCCAGTGCGGACCATTCGGCTGGCCGTCGCCATCTTTACCTCAGTGGCGAAGAACCGTGGCGCTGACCCGCTGATCTTCTTGCAGGGTGGACCCGGAGGAGCCATCGTGGCGGATGTCGGCGCGGCCATCACCGCGACGAACCGCGCGGCCATCGTCGGCGACCATGACCTGATCTTGGTCGACCAACGGGGGACGGGCCTGTCGCAGCCGGGGCTGAGCTGCCCCGAGGTCAACGCGCAGCAGTTGGCGCTGCTGAACCGCGACCTGACGCCACAGCAGGGCGCGGCGATCTACGCGACCGCCTTGGCGCAGTGCCACGCGCGGCTGCAGGGCCTGGGCATCGACCTCAGCGCCTACACCACCTATAATAATGCCGCCGACGTGCACGACCTCATCATGGCGCTGGGCTACCCATCGGTGAACGTCTATGGCGTGTCCTATGGCACCCGCGTGGCGCTGGAGATCGAGCGGTCCTTCCCGCAGCATGTGCGCAGCGTCATCCTCGACTCTACCGTGCCGACGCAGTTGCGCTTGCAGCCCTCGGTCGCGGCTGCCCGCACGCGGGTCTACGCGACGCTCTTCGCGGGCTGCCGCGCCGACGCC
>JBBQSR010000578.1:0-2650 GCA_038234855.1 Ktedonobacterales bacterium
GCCTCGCTCAGCCCCAAGAGCATCGCCCAGGCGGGCGGAATCGCGGATGGCATCTTGCCGACCTTTTGGCCCGTCACGGCGGTGCCCGCCCTGCGCGCGTCGCTCGATGCGACCGCCACAGCGGCGGGGCGACCAGCCGGATCGGTCGCCATCGCACCCTACATCACCAGCGCCATCGTCGCCGATGACGAGCAGCGCCAACTGGCCCGCATGCTCGCCCGCGCACCCATCGCCTGGTATGTGGGACGCATGGGCACCTTTTACGCCGAAATGCTCAGCCGCAACGGCTTCACCGACGAGGTCGCCGCCATCAAAGCCGGATGGGAAAAAGGCCCCGCCGCCGCTGCCGAGGCCGTGTCAGATGCCATGCTCGACGCCACCGCCATCGTCGGCACCCCCACCGAGGTCGCCCAGACGTTGGTCGACTGGTCGCGGGTCGGCTTCACCGAACCGCTCATCTCGATGCCCCCCGGTGACGCGACAGAGGCCGGAAAAACCCTGGCGGCGCTCCGATCCGCGTTAGACTCGCACACGAGTTGACGCGCGGCCCCTGGCGCACCGCGCCCCATTTGTGCTATGATTCCGCGCGGGCTTTTTGCCCGATCACACGAGAAATGGATGCAGCGTTACCACAGGTGATGGACGAAAAACTCGCCGGGCAATCCGCCCGCCCGCGCGCTACCCGGTGGCTGCGCGGCCAACCCTGGCTGATGGCGCTGGTCGCGGCGACCGTGGTGCTGCTGGTGGCCTTGGTGGCGGCGTCGGTGGCCGTCGTGCATCCACAGGGCACGAGCGCGCAGGTTGTGCCCACCGCCACGACGGTGACGACCGCCGTGCCCACCCCGACCAACCGACCTGGCTACCATTACTATAACGAGGCCACCTCCGATTTTCAGGTGCAGTATCCATTGACCTGGCAGACGGTGCCGCAAAATCCGGGGGTCGAGATCGACGACAACACCGCGTCGCCCACGTATATTATGCAGGTCTTACTACCCACACAAAATCTCGATGCGCAAACCGACTGGATAGAATACGAGTTCAATAATCTCAAGCAAACATCGGGGACGACGGGCTTCCGGCAGGTCGGCACACGCGCGGTCGTCAGCATCAATGGCGTCGCCTGGACGAGCGCCCTAGCCCAGTTGCAGCAAGGCACCACACCCATCACCGTGCGCGTGCTGGTGGCCCGCCACCATGACCGCGTCTACATCATCAACCTGCTCGCGGCGAACATCACCATCGACGACGCGGAGCAACGCTACTTTAACGACATGCTCAGCACCTTCACCTTCCTCACCTAGGGGGAGACGCGAGGTCAGCACCCACCATCCGGCATGGCACACAAGGAAAGTTCGAGGCAACACATCATGGCAGTCGTCGCAGTCATCGGCGCACAATGGGGTGATGAAGGCAAGGGCCGCATCATCGACGAAATGTCCGCTCAGGCGGATGTCGTCGTCCGGTTTCAGGGCGGCGGCAACGCGGGCCATCACGTCTGGGTCGGCGATACCCAGTTCACCTTTCATCAGGTGCCATCGGGCATCCTCTCGCCCAACACGCGCTGCGTCATCGGTAACGGCGTCGTCATCGACCCGCGCACCCTTCTCGACGAACTGCACACGCTGGCTGCGCATGGGCTGGATATGTCGCGCGTCATCATCAGCGACCGCGCCCACGTCATCATGCCCTATCACACCCTGCTCGACCAGCTTGAGGAGCGCGACCGCGACGCCAACGGCACCGAAAAGATCGGCACCACCGCGCGGGGCGTCGGCCCAGCCTATGTCGATAAATACTCGCGCATCGGCATCCGCATGGCGGACCTGCTGGATGTCGACCAGTTCCGCACCAAGCTCGCCTATGTGCTGCGGCAAAAGAATCGGCTACTAACCCAGATCTACGGCCACGCCCCGCTCTCGCTCGAAGACATCCACCGCGAATATTATCATTACGCCCGCGAACTGAAACCCTATATCCAGGATACCCATATCTACCTGCAAGACGCGCTGACCGCCAACAAATCGATCCTGCTGGAAGGCGCGCAAGGCTCGCTGCTCGATGTCGATTTCGGCACGTACCCCTACGTGACGGCGTCCTCCACCGTGGCGGGCAACGCGTCGGCGGGGGCCGGGTTGCCGCCCAACAGCATCGATTCGGTCATGGGCGTGTATAAGACGTACATCACGCGCGTCGGCACCGGCCCCATGCCCACCGAACTGCACGACGACATCGGGCGGCACCTCGCCATTCGCGGCTATGAGATCGGGCGCACCACGGGGCGCAGCCGCCGCTGTGGCTGGTTCGATGGGGTCTTTGGCCGCTATGCCGCCAAGCTCAACGGCCTGAAATCCGCCGTCATGATGAAGCTAGACGTGCTGGACCGTCTGCCCACACTCAAGATCTGCACCGCCTATACCCTGAATGGCGAAACGCTGCACGCGCCCCCCGCCAACCTGCAACTGCTGAGCGCGTGCGAACCGGTCTATGAGGAATTGCCTGGCTGGTGCAGCGACACCACGGCCATCACCAACGCCGCCGACCTGCCCAAGGCCGCACGCGCCTACCTGGACCGCCTAGAGGCCGTCATCGAAACGCCCATCGCCGCCGTCTCGGTCGGCCCCCTGCGCGGCCAGACCATCGAGATCAC
>JBBQSR010000579.1:0-2644 GCA_038234855.1 Ktedonobacterales bacterium
CCAGAGCGCGTCATCGCCGTCGAGGAACTGCTCGGCCCCGACATCATCTTGCCGCTGGATGAATGCCCGCCCTACCCCTGCGACGACGCGACGGCGCGGCGGGCCACCGAGCGCACCCACCGCTGGGCCGAGCGCGCCATCGCCGCGCAGCGTCGCCCCGACCAGGCGCTCTTTGGCATCCCTCAGGGTGGCATGCAGGCGGAACTGCGCACGTGGAGCGCGGCGACCATCGCGGCGCTGCCCTTCGCGGGCTTCAGCATCGGCGGCCTCTCGGTCGGCGAACCCAAGGACCTGATGTGGCCGATGGTCGAGGCGAGCGTGGCTGGGCTAGACGACGCTCGCCCCCGGCATCTGCTGGGCGTCGGCTCGCCGGAGGATCTGGTGGAGGGCGTCGCGCGGGGCATCGACCTCTTTGACTGCGTGCTGCCCACCCGCACCGCGCGCAACGGCGGCCTCTACACCCCCGATGGCCGCGTCAGCATCCGTGGGGCGCGGTGGCGGGCCGAGCAGGGTCCGCTGATGCCCGACTGCGACTGCTGGACGTGCCGCCGCTTTAGCGCGGGCTATCTGCACCACCTCGCCCGCGCCGAAGAGTTGCTCTATTATCGCCTGGGGTCCATCCACAATCTGCGCTTCCTGGTGCGGATGATGGAGGCGATGCGCGTGGCCATCGGCGCGGGCACCTTTGGGCAGTGGCGCGCCGACTTCACCGCGCGCTATCGTCCCGCCTCTGCCGCCAAACGCGAAGAGCAACGTGAGAAATGGCTGGCAAAGCACGGTGCCAACCCCGACCGCGCCACCTGAGCATGCCCGCGCACGTTACGCCCCGCCTCAGCGCATCAGCTTCGGCTGGCTGGTGGATGACGCCTTCATGCGCGGCGCGACCTCGACATCATAGTCCATCTCATAGACCTTCTTGAGCTGGGTGATGCGCTGGATCGTCTCTTGATCGAACGGCAGGGAATGGTCGAAGGCGTGCAAGACGAGGCCCTCCAGCAGTTCGCCCAGGGTGATGTCGTGGTACTCCGCGACGGCCTTCAGCACCTTCACCATACGCTTTTCCATCTTGACGCCGATTTGGATGCGCTCGCCCAGGTCGGGGGTCGTGGCTTTATCGCCCTTCGCCATCTGTGTTGCTCCTTCGCTGCGGTATTGTGTATAGTGTACACATGTACACGCCCAGATGTCGTAAGTCGAACGAATGGGCTATAACCTCTAGTAGCCATCTCACTCTGTCATGCTAGCAAGCAAACACGGGCGGCGCGGCACGCCCAACGAGAAAGCGAAAGCGCGATGAACCAGCATCGAACGATTAGGCCCCTCACCCCCAGCGACGCCCGCGCAGTGGAGCGCATCAGCATGGGATCGGCGTGGACCTCGGTGCACTTCACCCAGGCCGAGCTGCCCCGTCTGCTGCTGACGCGGCCAGCCCTGGGCCTGGTCGACGACTCGGACGCGCTGCGGGGCTTCATGGTCGCCACCTCGCTGGTGCCGCCCGCCGTGTGGTTGGGGGGCTTTGGCGTGCCCTGGGCCGAGCGCGCCCATGTGACGGCGATCTGCGACGCCCTGCTGCCCCCCTGGATGGCGATGGCGGCGGCGCGTGGCGCACGCACGATCTATTACACCGGCCACGACCCCGACAACGACCTGCTGCACGATCATCTGTTGGCGCGCGGCTTCCATCTGCACGAACAGTTGCGGTCCTATGACAAGGTCGGCACCGTGAGCGTAGCGACCGGCAACCAGGCCGTGCGGGTGCGCCCGTTCGATCCCGCGCGCGACCTGGCGGGGGTGCTGGCCATCGAAGCCGGGGCCTTCGCCTCGCCCTGGCAACACGACGCGACCGAGTTCACCGAGATGGCGGCGGACTACCCCTACTTCGTCGTGGCGGAATCCGCCGATGGCAGCATCGCGGGCTACCAATGCAACACGGTCGACGCGGAATATGGCTTCCTGGTGCGCATCGCGGTGCGGCCCGACCTGCACGGCCAGGGTATCGGCACGCGACTGATGGATGAGGCGCTGCGCTACTTCGCGCGCCAGGGGGTGCTGCGCATCTTGCTCAACGCCGAGGACGCCAACACCCGCGCCCACCGCCTCTACGAATGGTACGGCTTCGAGCTGATCGCCCCGCGCGGCTTCGTGCTGTCAAGGGATATTGGCTAAAGATGGAATGTTAGGATGTGCGCCCCACACGTGGTTTTGCCGAATAAAGGGAATATCCCAAATGAAACAAGATCATAAGAGCGAGATGGTCTGAGCGTGTCCATCTCGATAGCGGTGTCTGATAGGCCTGCCAAAGAGAGGGCATGGCGGTCATCACAAGCAGGGTAAACACGGTACATGCCCATGGCATCGCGAGGGCTTCGGTCAGTCTTCGCGCGGATGTTGCGGATCTCACATCGGGCGACGCACCCCCTGGGGCGCGGTCGGCAGGATGGTACAATACGAGTACGAGCGCGCCCGATGCCACCGCGCCTTCTTGGGAGAGTGAAATGGAACCACAGCAACCATCCGCCGCGCCGCCCATCGCCACCCAACTGGTGCCCCAGCCGACGGAGCCGACCGGCTATGCCGCGCCGAACGTCATCAACCTGACCGATGCCGCCGTGGTGATGCAGGGGCTGACGCGCGTCTTTGGCCA
>JBBQSR010000580.1:0-2640 GCA_038234855.1 Ktedonobacterales bacterium
AACCGTGTCTACTACTTCGCCAATGGCGGTGACCCCGAGATCTACCTAGGCAGTGCCGACATGATGGACCGCAACCTGGACCGACGGGTCGAGGCGCTCTTCCCCATCGAGGACGAACGCAAGCGGCGCTATCTGCGCGACGTGGTGCTGGAACTGTATCTGCAAGACAACACCGAGGCGCGCGTACTGCACGCCGACGGCAGCTACACACGCCTCACCCCCGGCGACCAACCGGCAGTGTCAGCCCAACAATATCTGCTGGAACTGAAAGCGCCGCAGTGAAGCGGCGCGATACGTTCAGCCCCTCGCCCCCTATTCAGCGGTGGGGAACTTTTGCTGCCAACGGTGGCGCGCGGTGATGTAGCGCACGGTGCCCGAGCGCGACCGCATCATCACCGAACTTGTCTGGGCACCGGTGCCGATGAAGTCGACGCCTTGCAGCAGATCGCCGCTGGTGATGCCCGTCGCCGCGAAGGAGACGTCATTGCCACGCACGAGGTCGCCAACGCGATAGATGCGGCTGAGGTCGATGCCGTCGCCGCTGAGTTTGGCGCGCTCGGCCTCGTTGCGGGGCCACACGCGCGCCAAGATCTCGCCCCCCAGGCACTTGATGGCGGCGGCGGCCAGCACCGCCTCGGGCGCGCCACCGATGCCGATGTAGACATCCACGCTGCGATAGTCTTCCATCGCCGCCTCGATGGCCCCGATGACATCGCCATCGCGGATGAGCTTGATGCGCGCGCCCGCCGCGCGGATCTGCTGGATCAGCGGTTCGTGGCGGGGGCGGTCCAGCACGGTGACGACGACATCGCCGATGCTGGCCGACCGCACGCGTGCGATGCGTTGCAGATTTTCCGCCACAGAGGCGTCCAGGTCGATGACGCCAGCGGCAGCGGGGCCAACGGCGATCTTTTCCATGTAATAGACGCCTGGGGGGGCGGAATACATGCTGCCGCGTTCGGCGGCGGCGACCACAGCGATGGCCCCGCCCATGCCCATCGCCGTCAAGGTCGTGCCATCAACGGGATCGACGGCGACATCGAGTTCGGGGCCGTTGCCGTTGCCGACATGCTCGCCGATGTAGAGCATGGGGGCTTCGTCTTTTTCGCCCTCGCCGATGACGACGACGCCATTCATATCCACGCCGTCCACGGCGGCGCGCATCGCTTGCACAGCGGCATCATCCACCGCGATCTTGTCGCCCATCCCCATGTGGCGGGCCGCGTTCAGCGCCGCCGCCTCGGTCACGCGCACCAGTTCCAGGGCGACATTGCGCTCTTGGGTGCCCGACGGCTCAAAGCCATGATGCATGGTTGCCCTCTATCTCTCTACGATGTTGCTTTCGCTTGTGCGATGGCCGTGATGATGTCGCGTACCCGTGCGACCGCGTCGTCTAGCCCGCCATCGGGGTTGTCGACCACATAGTCGAACCAGACCTGCTCGGCCAGCTCGCTCTGCGCCGTTTGCACGCGCAGCGCCAGTTCGGCCTCGGTTTCGCTGGCCCGCGCCCGCAGCCGCCCCAGCAATTCCTCAGCGGAGGTCGGGCGGATGAAGATGAAGGTCGCGTCGGGCAGCAACCCTTTGATGGTGCGTGCCCCTTGCAGATCGACCTTGATCAGCACGTCGCGGCCCGCCGCCACCGAGGCGCGCATGGTATCCGCTGGCACGCCGTACCAGTTGCCATACACCTCGGCGAATTCCAGCAGGTCACCCGCGTCGCGCATAGCCAGGAACTCGGGAACGGTGGCGAAGCGATAGCTGACGCCGGGGGTTTCCGTGGCACGCGGGGCGCGCGTCGTCATGGTGATGACTTGATCGAGCGCCACCAGTTGGTGCAGTTGGTCGATCACGCTATCCTTGCCTGCCCCCGATGGGCCAGAGATGATGAAGACATGCCCCCGACGCGGTGCCGCTTCCGTCATGACGCATCGCTCCCTTCGCCAGCGCGATCCTCGCTCACGCGGCCCGCCCGCGCGTGCCGCGACTGTTCATCACTGAACAAGACATATCTATGATAGCATATCGGCACGGGGGCCTGGGTGGCGCATGGCATCACGCGGTGGGCAGCGTTGAGTCCACCACCGCGCCCGCTTCCAACCGCAGATGGTGGGTGAAGGCCCCTCGGTCAAAGAGCAGATTGTGGCTGATGACGAAGATCTGGCTGAAGTTGTCGTGCATCTGCCCATGCGTCAGCAGATTCACCAGGGCCTCGCTGCGGGGACCATCAAAGGAACTGAGGGGTTCATCTAAAAAGATGAAGCCAGGGGTGGTGCCCAGTTCCTGGGGCAGCGTCGCCAACGCGAAGGCGAGCCGCAGCGCCAACGAAAATTGATCGCGCGCGCCGCCGGAAAAGACGTTTTTCGCCACCGCGCGGTTCGCCGTCTCATCATAGATCAGCAGCTTATAATCGGGGGTGATCTCGCAGTCGTGATAGCGGTCCAGCGTCAACAGTGGCAGCAGTTGGCGCATGTTCTGCGTCGTCTGCGGCAGCACTGTTTGGATCATCCGCCGCCGCACCGTCTCGGCGATCTCGACCGCGCGGCGCTTCACGGCGATCTCGTGGCGTAGTTCGGCGGCGGCATAGGCGCATTCGTCGTAATCGAGGGTGGCATTGGGCGCGAGGGCGAGCGTTTGGGCGCG
>JBBQSR010000581.1:0-2630 GCA_038234855.1 Ktedonobacterales bacterium
GCTTGCCCCACGGGCAAGGGCACTGCTGGTACTACGCGAGGTCTATGGCCTCACGCTCGACGAAGCGGCCCAGGCGCTGCGCATGACCCCCGCCGCCGCGAAAAAGATGCTCTATCGCGCGCGCCTCGAATTTCGCCGCCGCTATGCCCACAAGGAGAGCCGTTGATATGCCGACCACACCCGTCATCTGCACAGCGGGCATCCGTGGCGTCACACTGTCTGCCTTCATGGACGGCGCGCTCTCCGTCGCCCAGGCCGCCCAGATGCGTGCCCACATCACCACCTGTGCCGCATGTCAGCAACAACTGACCGACCTCACCGCCGTGGGCAGCCTCCTGCGCCGCCCCGTGCCTGCCCTTGAATCCACGGCGCTCCAGCAGCGGCGCACCTGGCTGGCTGTGCGGGCGCGCATCACTCAACCTAAACGGAGATTCGTTGTGCCAACGCTTTCTCGTGGAACCATCTGGAAAGGCGCGGGGGTGGCCCTTGCCGTCGCCATCGTCTTGGTCCTGTCCGTGCAATTCGCCGGCCATCGGGCCACACGTTCCGCCGCCACGCACCTCACCCCCACCGCGACGCCGCAACTGCCGACACCAGAGCAGGCATGGGGCGCGCAATACATCAAGCAGGTTCCAATCAACAACGCTGCGTTTAGACTTTCCGCCATCGCGCCAGATGGCACCTTCGCTGTCGGCAGCCTGGTCGATCCACTCCACTCCAGCCCTAGCGCGCTCGCCACCCTGAACCTTGCCACGGGCAAGACCCAAACACTTTATTCGCAGTCAGATGGCAATCTCGGCGATGCCTTCACTGATGGGCACTACATCGGCTGGTCAGTGCAGCCAAATATCAATTCACTCGAAGAAGATATCATGATATTTGATAGCGGGACGCAGAAAACAACTACCATACGTCATACCGCACCGAGTCCTGATGACCCGAATGTGGGATGGTATCCGAGGCTAGAGGTGTTGGGCATCGACCATGGCTACCTCTTGTGGTCACAACACGGCAAGCCAGATAGCGACATCTCGCTGTATGTGACGAATCTGGTGGACGGGCAGCAGGCGACGATCGCCACCCAACTGGGCGGCATCGACCCTGAGGGACAGATCGTGTGGCCACACGTTTTTTATCACGATCAATATGCCCAATTGCATCTCTATTCCATACCAGAGGCGATGGATCAACTGCTGCCACCGTCTTATGCTGAAAGCTACACCTTTACCGGGTCAACGGTGTTTGGGCGCGTGTCACTGGTCGACAAAGGGCATAGCTATGAGCAGATACAGGCGCTACGCGGACCGAACTTCACTACGGCAACGTGGCAGCCCGTTTATGACGATTACAGCGGGACGGCCCCTGATGTGAATGACCGCATTGTCGTCTCAAATGATGGCTTCCCAACATACAAGGCCCGCATCTGGGACCTCGCCCTGCGCAAGATGCTCACCCTCCCCGCGAACCTGGCACAAAATGGACCGGGGCTATTTCATGGTAAATGGCTCATCTATGCGACCGCGACGAGCGACGGAGCGCAAAACATCTTGAATATCATCGACACGTCCCACCTGCCCACCAAGTAGCCGACACGCGCCCAGCAAGCAAAGCCAATGCATCATTGACTTTGCTTGCTGGGCGCGTGCTGTTGAATCTAGGCAGAAGCCCGCCTACCGACCCTCTAGCGCCTTGGCGATGAGCAGACGCTGCACTTCGCTGGTGCCCTCGCCGATCTCGTTGACCTTCACATTGCGGAAGTAGCGCGAGACGGGAAAGTCATCCATGAAGCCGTAGCCGCCATGGATCTGCACCGCCTGATCCGCAGCGCGCTTCGACGTCTCGCTGGCGAAAAGCTTCGCCATCGACGCTTCCTTGGTGAAAGGCTGGCCCTGCATGTGCAGCCAGGCCGCTTTGTAATACATCAGGCGCGACAGTTCGATTTCCATCGCCATATCAGCCAGCTTGAACTGGATGGCCTGGAACGCGGCGATGGGGCGACCAAATTGCTTGCGCTCGCGGCTATATTTCAGCGATTCATCCAGGCAGGCCTGCGCCAGCCCCACGCACAGCGCCGCGATGGCGACGCGCCCGGCGTCGAGGATGTCGAGGAATTGATGGAAGCCGGTGCCGATCTGGCCCAGCACGTTTTCCTCGGGCACGCGGCAGTTGTCGAAGTTCAGCGGGCGCGTATCCGACGCTTTCCAGCCCATCTTCTTGAGCGGCGGACCGATGACATAGCCCGGCGTGCCCTGTGGCACGATGAGGTTGGTGATCTCTTTGCGCCCATCGGGCCGCTCGCCCGTGGCGGCGGTGACGGTGACGCCGCCACTCATGGCCGTGCCAGCGTTGGTGATGAACATCTTCGCGCCGTTGATGACCCAGCCCTCGCGGTCGCGCTCTGCCCGCGTCTGCGTGCCGCCCGAGTCGGACCCCGCACCCGGCTCCGTCAGGCCAAAGGCCCACAGTTGCTCGCCACGCGCCAGCGGCACCAGGTAGCGTTGCCGCTGCGCCTCGGTGCCGAAGCGCCAGAAGGGCGTCGCCCCCAGCGAGGTATGCGCCTCCATGGTGATGGCGACCGAGGCGTCGCCCCGCGCGATCTCTTCCAGCGCCAGGCAATACGCCAGGAAGTC
>JBBQSR010000582.1:0-2624 GCA_038234855.1 Ktedonobacterales bacterium
GGCTGGGTGACGCATCGCTGAGCGTGACGACGCCCTCCCTCGCCTTAGCGGGGGAGGGCGTTCGCGTGGGGCGTGTTAGTCGCGCTCGGCCTCGAACTCGGCCCAGGCGCGGTCGAGGCCGACCTGTTGCGCGCGGCGCAGCAACTGCGCTTGCAGGTGCAGCAGCCGCGCGGCGTAGAGGTCGCGCCCATTCGCGTGCTTGCGCAGGGCGTCGGCTTGCTCGTTGATCAGGCGGATGGCGCGGTCGGTGAGCAAGGCCCCCTGCCGTTCCTCTAAGATGGCGCGGGCCACCACCCACGACGATGCCCCCAGGAAGGCGGCGACCGCCTCGGCGATCTCGGCGGGTGTGGCATCCTTGACGACACGTTTGGTTGGCGGGGCGGGGGGCAGCGGCTCTGGCGCGGCGGGTGGTGGCGATGGGGACTCGATCAGGGGCGGGGGCACGTCGTCGGGGATGACGTGCGCCTCTTTCAGCGCGTCCTCAAAGTCGGCCCAGGCTTGGTCTAGCCCTTTGCGGCGGGCGGCGCGCAACAAGCGCAGGTGCAGGCCCAGGTAGACGACCCCGCGCACCGACTGCGGATCGGGGTCTTTGCGCGCCGATTGCAGCAGTTGGTCTAGCAGGCGGTCGGTGGCATCGGTGAGGAGGACGCCCTGATCGTGCTCGATGATCTGGTGCGACTCGGGCCACGAACGCGAATTCAGCAGGGTGCGCAGGGCGCGGGCGGCGTCGGGCAGCAGGGCTTCTTCCACAGGATCGCTGGGGGCGGCGCGCGTGGGCGAGAGTTCGGCTTCGAGGGCGCGGCGGTCGCGGTGGAAGTGTTCCCAGGCGGCGGCCAGGCCGATGCGGCGCGTCTCGCGCAGCAGCGTTTGGTGCAGCTCGAGGTAGCGCACGCCCTCATTCGCCTGGGGGGTGCTGTCTTGGCGGGCCACCTGGATGAGCGCGCTGAGGAATTGCTCGGCGGTGTCGCTGAGCAGCCGGTCACGTTCGCGCTCCATGATGGCGTAGGTGTCGTTCCACGACTCGGTCGCCAGCAGGGTGCGCAGGGCACCGATGACGGCCTGGGTTTCGGGGTCTTCGCCCTCGGGGGGGGCATCATCGGCGTTCAGGCGGCTGTCGCGAAACTCGCCCCACGCGGCGTCGATGCCCAGGGTGCGGGCGCGTTCGAGCAGCACGCGATGGGCTTCGAGGTAGTTGGCCATCTGGCCGGTGCGGTCGCGCTGACGCGCCTGGGCGATGTAGTCGCGCAGCACCGACAGCGCCTCATCGGTCAAGAGCGTCTCGCGCTCTTGCAACAGCGTCGCGTAGGTCGCTTCCCAATTGTCGGCGCTCAGCAGGGCGTGGATGGCGCGCTCGGTGCGGGCGCGCTGCAACATCTGGGGTTCCGCGAGATTGCTCTGGCGGTGCTGCGGACGGGTCGCGCCCTTCACACGGACCTCGCGTGCGAATTCATCGTGCTTTTGGGTGGGTTTGGCTTTCGCCCGACGGCGGTGAAATGGCCACATAGCTGCGTCGTGGCGGGTGCAATGGCGCTGCGCCGGCCACTTCCTCCCCAGATGAGATCGCCAGATATCCAGCGGGTTATCGCCCTCATTGTAACAAACCCGTCAGGCCCTCGTCTAGTTTTTTGCTTTTGGATGGTGATACGACACATTTCTTGCGATATGGGGCGGAATTTGCTATGCTGAGGACCAGAGAAGCACAAAAGGGTGACGACCATGACCACGATGCGGCCCCACTATCCGCCACCCGCGCCGCCCAAGCGCCGGGCCAACCAACATGCGCGCGAGGCCATCGCCATCTTCATCGTCCTCCTCGTCGCGGGGGTCGCCGTCGGCGGCGGTTACTGGATCGCGAATGGGCAAGGATTGCCCTTCCACCAGCTTTTCACGTTGGGGCAGCCGACGCCGATCTCGTCCATCCCATCGCTCCAGTCGCTCGTGCGCATCCAGACCCTCTATCCCACGGCATCGGTCAGCGTGAGCAGCGCCATCTCAGATGAAGTGGACCTCATCACCACCAACAGCCAGGCGACGACTTCGACGCTGACCGCCGCGCAACAGACGCAGATCCTCTCGCTGTATATGCGTGGGTACAGCAACCAGACCTTTTGGCGATGGCGCGACACGTACACTACCACCAACGAAACGGATGTCTATGAGGTGCGCAGCGCGGAACTGTGGGTCATCACCACGCACCCCAGGGCGTGCTCGCTCACCTGGACGATCTATCGCATCACGCCCGCCGACATCATCGCGCGCGGCGCGTCGGGGACGAACGATTATACCCAGGGCATCGACGTCCACTCGGGCGACGGGCTGCCGCCCGATGGCATCAAACCCTGCGGCTGAGGCACGCACGCGTCACAGCCAGGGTGGTGGCAGCAGCAGCAGCGACGCCACCGCCGCCGCGCAGAGGTAGCTGCCTAGCGGCACGAAGGAGCGCGTGGTGATGCGCCGGGTCGCCAGCAGGGTCAGCGTCACCACCAGCAACGAGACACATGTCGACGAGGTCCGCAGCGGGGAGCTGTGGGTCATCACCACGTTGCCGCGCACCTGCTCGCTCACCTGGACGATCTATCGCATCACGCCAGCGACGATCATCGCGCGCGGCGCGGCGCGCGACA
>JBBQSR010000583.1:0-2622 GCA_038234855.1 Ktedonobacterales bacterium
GTCGGCGCGGATGTGGTGCGTGCTGGGGCACCCCGCGCGGTAGTAGAGGCGATCTTCGCCCTTCCCTGGCTGCCCGAGGCCCTGGGCGCGCTGCCCGCCACCGAGGGCGAGCCAGCGGATACGGCCACCGCGCCCAGCGACGCCGAGGCGCACCCCGACGCGCGGGGACGGCTGGCGGCGCTAGTGCGCGAATTCGGCCTGGAAGGCGACGACGACACGCTGATCATCACGCGCGAGATCGCCGCGACGGGGCGCAGCACGGCGCGGGTGAATGGCCGCACCGTCCCTGTCAACGTCCTGGCCCGCCTAGGCGCGTACCTGGTGGATGTGCACGGCCAGGGCGCCCACCTGTCGCTGCTGCACCCCGAGCAACACGTTGGCTTCCTGGACCGCGCCGCCGAGACGGTGGGGCAGCGCGAGGCCCTGGCGACCGAGGTGCGCGCGTGGCAATCCCTGAGCCGCGAGATCGCCACACTGCGCCGCGACGAGCACGAGCTAGAGCGCCGCGCCGAATTGCTACGCTACCAGGTCGATGAGATCACCAGCGCCGACCTGCACCCGGGCGAGATCGCCGAGCTAGAGCAAGAGCGCACCGTGCTGGCGAACGCCGAACGCTTGGGCGAGACGGCGGTGCAAGCGCACGCCCTGCTGACGGGGTCCGACGATGGCGAGACACGCGGCGCGCTGGATCTGCTGACCCAGGTGCACCGCGCTTTGAGCGACCTGGCGCGCATCGACGTCAGCCTGGACCCAACCCTGGCCGCCTTTGACGAGCAACGCTACCAATTGGAAGACATCGCCGCGACGGTGCGCGACTACCGCGAACGGGTCGAGGCCGACCCCGCCCGGCTGCAAGAGGTGGAAGAGCGGCTCGACCGCATCACCCGCCTCCGCCGCAAATATGGCGCGACCATCGACGACATCTTGACCTATGGCGCGGAGGCCGCCGCCGAACTCGCGGGCATCGAAAACCGCGACGAACGCATCGCCGACCTCGAAGCGCGGATCGAACGGGGACGCGTCACCCTCGGCCACGCCGCCGCCGCGCTCTCGGCCAAGCGCCAAGCCGCCGCCATCACCATGGCCGCCGCGATGGAGGCCGCGCTGGCGCGGCTGAACATGAGCCGTGCCCGCTTCATCGTCGGCATCGAACAACGACCTGATCCGCAGGGCGTCGACCTCCCTTCAGCGACGGGCACCACCGATGGCACCCGCGTCGCCATCACCCCCACGGGCATCGATCGGGTCGAATTCCTGATCGCGCCGAATCCGGGGGAACCGCCGCGCCCGCTGGCACGCATCGCGTCGGGCGGCGAGACGGCGCGGCTGATGCTGGCGCTCAAGACGATTCTCGCGGGGGCCGACGAGACGCCGACGCTGATCTTCGATGAGATCGACGCGGGCATTAGCGGCCTGACGGGGCAGATCGTGGGCGAGATGCTGTGGCAACTGGCGCGCGGGCATCAGGTGATCTGCGTGACGCACCTGCCCCAGATGGCGGCCTTTGGCGACCAACACTGGCACGTCGCCAAGCGGGTGATCGACGACCGCACCAGCACCGTCGTCACCGAGATGGACGCGGCGGCCCGCACCCTGGAACTGGCGCAGATGCTCGGCGGCGTCGCCACCGAATCCGCCGCACGCAACGCCGCCGAACTGCTGGACCGCGCCGCCACCTGGAAGGCCGAGCAAGCCCCAGCCATCAACGCGACGAATGGCCACCACCCCAACGACACCACCATCGCCAAGAAACGCACCCGCGCGAAGTAGCGTGAGACGGTGGGTAAACCCGCGCGATCCCTCAACCCTCGCCCGCAGGCGTTCAGGCGCGGTTTCAACCGCCCGCCGTCTCGTTGCCAGGCGCGGTTTCACCCACTGGCTTTCGCACGCTACTCGACGATGCCACGTGTCGCGGTGTTGGCGGCGGTGGCACGCTCGATGTAGACCTCGCCGAAGGGGTCGTCCTGGCGAACGGCGATGCGGTGCAGGTGCCACAACTCTAACACCGCGATGAAGGTGACGACGATGATGATGCGCCGCGTCTGCACCGCCAGCAGATCGCCCAGCGTGATGGCGGGCTGCGCCGCCAGCAGCGCCTCGATCTCGGCGATCTTTTCGGCGACGGTGACGACGGGCAGGGACAATTCCTCGGGTTCGCGGTCCAGCCGCGCGGCGAGCACGCGGGTAAAGGCGGCGGAGAGCGCCCCCACGCTCAGACCCGTCAGGCGCGGCGGCACCCAGGCCAGGGCCTCCTCGACGCCCTGCGGCGGTGCCGTGCGCGCAAAGCTCTGCAAGCCCGCCTCGGACCGCTCGCGCAGCACCGCCGCGATCTCTTTCGCCAGCTTATATTCCAGCAGATTGCGGCGGATCGCTTCGGCGTCGGCCAGCGCCTCCACCATCTCGGCGTCGTCCTCGGGGCGGTTGGTACGCGGCAACAGACTGCGCGACTTGATGACGAGCAACCGCGACGCCAGCGCCACGAAATCCGCCAGCCGCGCGATGGGCTGGTCGGGCTGCACCCGCAGATATTCGATGAACTGGTCCGTCACGGCCACCAGCGAGATCGTGGTGATCTCAAGCTGGCGTTTCTCGATCAGGTGCAACAGCAGATCCAGCGGCCCC
>JBBQSR010000584.1:0-2620 GCA_038234855.1 Ktedonobacterales bacterium
CGGCAAAAGTCAAAGGTGTTGCCCTCGCCCGAGTGCACATTCGCCATGACGAAGTCGACGCGGTGGCCCTGGGCGATGCGCTGCGCCTCGGTGCAACTCGTCAACGCCAGCACATCCATGCGCGTGCCAAAGCGTTGGTTCAGAGAAGATTTCAGTTGCTTCGCGGTTTCCTGGTTGGATTCCACCACCAGGACCGCCAGCGAACCCGAGAAAGATGAGGATGTCATCCGTTATCCGCCTTCCGAGGTTGAAAATGCAAGGGGGAGCAAATCAATATCGCGTCTATTATATGAGAATCCTTTCGGAATGTATAGTTGTATAGCCTCTTTGTCTGCTTCGCGCAGGCCCCAGCCGTCTCGCACCCCCTGTGGTACACTCACGGAGAACACGAACCCATCTTTAAATAGCGGCAGATGCCAAGGGGAGGAATATGATGCCAGAGCGCATCGTCATCGTCAGCGGCGGCGCGGGGGGGGTGGGCCTCGCCATTACCCAGCGGTTCGCCGGGGAGGGCCACCACGTCTTCGTGGTGGAGCGCGAGGCCGTGCGGGCGCACCTGGACGCGCACCTCAGCGACCGCGTCCACTTCGTCGCGGCGGATGTCACCGACGAGGCCAGCGTCGCGGCGGCCATCGACCAGGTGCGGCAGAGTGGGGGCCGCGTCGATGTGCTGGTGAATGTCGTTGGCGGCTACGCGGCGGGCCAGCCCATCAGCGAACTCGACGCCGCCACGTGGGACCACATGCTGACGCTCAACCTGCGCTCGGCCTTCCTGATGTCAAAGCATGCCGTGCGCCCGATGATCACCCAAGGCTGGGGCCGCATCGTCAACTTCTCGGCGCGGGCGGCGCGCGACACGGCGGCTAACGCGGGGGCCTATGCCGTCTCGAAGGCGGGTGTGCTGGCGCTGACCGAGGTGCAGGCCAAAGAGGTATTGGCCCACAACATCACGGTCAATGCCGTGCTGCCCAGCATCGTCGACACCACCGCGAACCGTGCGGCGATGCCCGATGCCGACTATGCCCGCTGGCCCAAGGCCGAGGAGATCGCCGGGGTGGTCGCCTTCCTCGCCTCGGAGGCGGCGGGGCTGATCTCGGGCGTGGGCATCCCGGTCTATGGGCGCGGGTAAGCTGAACGGCATCGCGCGTGCGATAGCGGGAAAAATACCGGGCTATCCCCCATTCGGCACTTCATAATTGCATCGGAGCGTCTGCATTGATATAATCAATGCGGGATTGCCCAAGGTTTTCGTCAGGGGACATCCGTCGAAGCGAGCAAAACATGATCGGTCGCATCATCCAGGGGCGCTACAAGCTGATAGACGAGCGAGGCAGCGGCAGCATGGCCGTTGTCTACATCGCGCGCGATCTCGACACAAATCGCATCTACGCGGTGAAGGCGCTCAATCGCAAGGCCGCCAACGACGCGGAACTGTTGCAGCGTTTCTGGCGTGAGTTCGATCTGCTCAAGCAACTGACGGGGCCGCATGTCATCCGTCCGGTGGCGTGGGGCGAGGACCGTGATGTGCATTATATCGTCATGGACTACGTGGACGGCCACACCCTGAAGCATCTGGTGGAACGCAACGGCCCCATGCCCGCGCGCGAGGCCATCGACATCACCACCCAGGTGGCGCTGGGGCTGGAATCCGCCGCCGAAAAGGGCATCGTCCACCGCGACGTGAAACCGCAGAACATCATTCTGGCGGTCGATGGCGTGGTGAAGCTGACCGATTTCGGCCTGGCACGCAGCCACTCGTCGCCGCCCATCACCATCTCGAACGTTTTCCTGGGCACGCCTTACTACGTCGCGCCCGAGCAAGCTGACAACGGACGCAGCGCCGACACCCGCTCGGACCTCTATTCGCTGGGCTGCGTCTTCTTTGAATTGGTGACGGGTCGGGTGCCCTTCGAGGGCGATTCGGCGGTGGATGTGGTGGTGCAGCATCTGCGCAGCGCCATCCCATCCATTTGCTCCTTGCGCCCTGAGTTACCCTTAGCTTATGATGCCTTCATTCAAAAGGCATTGGCAAAACAAGCGGGGCAGCGTTTCCAGACGGTCAAGGATTTCATGGCCGGTCTGACACAACTGCGTGAGGTGACACCCGAGGGACCAGCCGTGGCCGCCGCGCCACCCACACAGATGCTGCCACGCTTCGTCTTCTTGGCGTCGGGGCAGACCTTCATGGTGTTGGGGCCAGACCTCATCATCGGGCGCAGCGATCCGCAACGCGAGATCTACCCAGATGTCGACCTCGCGTCCATCGACACGCAACACACCGTCTCGCGGCGCCATGCACGCCTGGTCAGTCGCGACGGACGGTACTTCATTGAGGATCAAAATGCCTTCAATAAGACGCGCCTCAATGGCGTGGCGCTGACGCCCTTCCAGGAACGCGAGTTGCTGGAAGGCGATGTGCTGCGGCTGGGGAATGTCGATCTGCGTTTCGAGATTCAGACGCAATGAACCACGAACGATGCCTCACGCGGGTGGGCAATGTGACGAACTTTCAAGATAATGCCCGCACCAAATATCAGAGGAAAGGGCGACGGAACCTATGCAATTGATTGCAGGTGCGCTGGCGCTAGGATTAACAGCTAATAACAAACTCATCGTCATC
>JBBQSR010000585.1:0-2619 GCA_038234855.1 Ktedonobacterales bacterium
GATCGACCCGGCCACCCACGTCGTGGTGCTGCCGTACTCGTCGGGCACGACCGGGTTACCCAAAGGGGTGATGCTCACCCACGCCAACTTGACCGCGAATCTGGCGCAGTGCCAGGCGATGCTGCCCTACGACGACGGCGAGGTGGCGTTGGCGGTGTTGCCGTTCTTCCACATCGGGGGGCTGTCGATCCTGTTTCGCAGCGTCATCTATGGCATCGGCGTCGTGGTGCATGAGCGCTTCGATGCGGCGGCGGTCAATCGGTCGATTCAGGAGGATGGCGTCACCATCGCCTCGGTCGTGGCGGTGATGGTGACGCGAATGCTGGATGACCTGGGCGAGGGGGCGTACCCGCCGACGCTGCGCTGTCTGCTGCTGGGGGGCGGCCCCGCGCCGGAGCCGCTGCTGCGTGCCTGCGCCGCGCGGGGCATCCCCATCGTGCAGACCTATGGCATGACCGAGACCTGCTCGCAGGCGGTCACGCTCGCCCCTGCGGATGCCCTCCGCAAGCTCGGTTCGGCGGGGCGACCGCTCGCCTCCGTCGGCCTGCGCATCTGGAACGATGACCACGAGGCCGCCCCAGACGAGGCGGGCGAGATTCAGTTGCGCGGGCCGACCATCACCCCCGGCTACGCCGAGCGGCCCGACGCCACTGCCCGCGCGTGGCAAGACGGCTGGTTCGCCACAGGCGACATCGGCACCTTGGACGCCGCTGGCTATCTATACGTGCTGGACCGCCGCAACGATCTCATCATCTCTGGTGGCGAAAACGTCTATCCTGCCGAGATCGAGGCGACCCTGCTGGCCCACCCCGCTGTGCAGGAGGCGGGCGTCACCGGCGCGGATGATCCGCAATGGGGGCAGGTGCCCATCGCCTATGTGCAGCTACGCGCGGGGGCGACCGCCGACGCAGACGCCCTGCACACCTTCCTGGTGGAGCGGCTGGCGCGCTACAAGTTGCCGCGCACCATCCACCTGACGGGGCCATTGCCACGCAACGCGGCAGGCAAGCTGCTGCGACGCGAACTGGGCAAGGAAGGGTAAGCAGACGAGGTTGATCAGACGGGGAAGCGTGCATTATACTAGGGCTGCCTCACAAGGATAATACTGCTATTGTCAGGAGCGCCCTTTGCCGAATGATGCTATCCCGGCTCGACTTGCTAGTCTGGGCTTGATCGAGCGGCGCAATGATGCGGGGGTCGCCTTCATCACGCCACCCGTCTGTGCAGTGCCTGCGGGTATGTTCCTGATGGGCAGCGACCATAAGAACGCGCATATCTCCGAAAAGCCCCAATGCCCCATCATCGTGGCAACGTTCGAGATTGGCGGCTATCCGGTGACGGTGGCGGAATATGCGCGAGCAGTGGCTGCTGGCGCAGTACCTGTGCCCGAAGCGCCAAATGATAATCGCGACTATTTGGACCTCCAACGGTTCACCTGGGCTGAGCAACAGCAACGCCCCGACCACCCCGTCGTGTGCGTCACCTGGGACAATGCGCGCGATTACTGCCACTGGCTGGCGCAGGTGACGGGGCAACCCTGGCGATTGCCCACCGAGGCCGAATGGGAAAAAGCCGCACGCTGGGATGATGCCAAGAGCCACGCACGCCGCTACCCATGGGGCGACCGCTGGAACCCGACGCGCGCGAATGTCGGTGATGAGCGCATGACGACCCCCGTCGGCTCCTACGCAGTCAAGGGCGACGCCAGCCCCTATGGCGCGCACGACATGGCGGGGAACGTGTATGAATGGACAAGCACCTTTTGGTTTTGGAAGCCTCCCTACACCGCACGCTACGAGCACGACGAACCCACGGCCCCGCATGTGCTACGTGGTGGCTCGTGGAGTGAGGGTCAATGGGCGGCACGCACCGCCAACCGCTATTGCGCTAGCTGGAGCGACGCAAACATCGGCAGGGGCTTCCGCGTTGCGCGCGGGTGGGTGAAATGACAGTGAGGACGGCGGGCCATTGCCAACGACCCGCCATCCCCTGCGATTACGATAACCTTCACCCTTAGCTCGCGCCCGCCGCCGTCTCGCGAAAACCCATCGCGTACAGCCGCGCGTATTCGCCGCCGCGCGCCAGCAGTGTGTCGTGCGTGCCCTGCTCGGCGATCTGGCCGCCTTGCAGCACGATGATCTGGTCGGCGCCTTTGATGGTCGAGAGGCGGTGCGCGATGATGAGCGCCGTGCGGTTGCGCAGCAGCTTTCGCACGCCCTGCTGCACGATCACCTCAGTCAGCGTATCCACGTTCGCCGTCGCTTCATCCATGATGAGGATGCGCGGGTCGGCCAGGAAGGCGCGGGCGAACGAGATCAACTGGCGCTGACCGACGCTGAGGTTGCGGCCACGCTCGCGGATCGCCGTGTCGTAGCCATCTGGCATCTGGATGATGAGGTCGTGCGCGCCCACGGCATCCGCCGCCGCCTCGACCTCGGCCTGGGTCGCGTCGAGGCGGCCATAGCGGATGTTATCCGCGATGGTGCCGGTGAAAAGGAACGGCTCTTGTAGGACGACGCCGATCTGGCGGCGCAGCGAATACTGGGTCACATCCTTTACATCGTGGCCGTCGATCAGCACCTGACCGCCCTGCACCTCGTAGAAGCGCGTCAGCAGTCC